>CAYLJE010000020.1:20624-29751 GCA_964383915.1 uncultured Rikenellaceae bacterium | reverse complement strand
TTTCGGTGATAATACGAATCTTCTTCGGAGTTATTGTATGGATTTTCTCCGCAAATCTCTCCGGATAGTCCAGCGGAGTGTCCGTAGTGGTTAGCAGTTTTACCATGTCGGCCCGGGCCAGGGCTCCGTCCAGCGATTGCAGGAGGCTCCCCATCATGTAATTTCTTACCAGGTTTATCTCTTCCGCGCCGGGAGGGTTTTCCTTCAGGTTTCTTATTTCCCTGTAAATTTCTTTCAGGGCCGGCCGGCAGACATTTATGTCTGTTTCTGTCTGAATACTTAGATATCCTTCATGGTGCATCGACCGTTGTGCGGAAGAGATTCCATAAGTATATCCCTTTTCTTCCCTGATATTTTTCATTAACCGGGAACCGAAATATCCGCCTAACAAAGTGGTAACAAAAGAGAGGGCCGGATAATCTTCATGATGGCGTGTAATTGTTCTTTTTCCGATGGTGATGGCCGACTGGACAGCTTTGTCCCAGGGTATGTGTTTTTTTTCTGCATGATCCGGAGCAGGTGCAGATACCTTCCCGTTTTTAACCGCAGGCATGCCCGAACCGGACTGGCCAAACCGTGTGTCAATATCTTTTATCAGGTTGTCAGATAAATTTCCTGCCAGTATAAGAAAACAATTGCCACAATGCAGGTTTTCTTTATGAAACAACCGCAAATCTTCCGGCGTAACTTTTGCATAATGGGAGGGCTGTATCCTGCGACCATAGGGATGGGAAGGACCGAAAATCTTTTCCAGGAAAACGGACATAGACCGGTAGGTTACTTTTTCCGACTCAATAATAAAAGATTGCTGCTGTTTTTTCAGATAGGTATGGATCTCTTCTTCGGGAAAAAGAGGTTGGAAGAGGATATCTTCCAGTATTTCCAATACTTCAGATACATATTTGGTTAGTGAGTAAAGGCTTATTCCCGCATAATCACGTGTGCTGTAGGTCATAATATAACTCCCGTAATAATCAAACTGTTCGGCAATGGTGGCAGCATCACGGGTAAAGGTCCCTTCCCGGAGTGTGTCAATAGCCGTGTTGCAGACCAGCGGTTTGGGTTCTGTCCATGCGCCTCCGGGGAAAATGATGTCCAGCCGGATGGCCTCCAGCGTATCATCCCGGATCAGATACAGGATGTTGCCGTTGGAAAACCGGATCTCTTCCGGTGGAACCCAGTGAATATCCTTCACAGGCTGAATAAGGGGAGGTATTTCTCTGTTCATGTTATTTTCTGTCAATGATTATTGTTTTGATTTCCTGTTGGCATGGTAATTCAAGACGGTCATGTTTTCTTCCCTGAAAATGGACCGTGCTTCTGTTCTGATATGGCTGGAGGTTACCTGATGGTATTTCTCCATTTCCTTATTGATCATCGATGCGTCTCCCAGATATTCAAAATAGGATAGGTTCATGGCTTTGTTCAGAATATTATCCATGGAGAAAACCCAGGTTGACTCAAGTCTGTTTTTTACCTTCGTAAGTTCCCGTTCCGAAACCTTGTCCGATTTAAGTTGTTCCAGCTCTTGCAGGATAGTCTTTTCCGCTGTTTCCATGGATGTGTTGCCCATGAGTGTGCCGGAAACCACAAAGAGACCCGGATCTGTGCTTCCGGTAAGGTAGGCATCGATAGTACTGAACAGACGGTTATCTTTTACCAGATGTTGGTATAAACGAGAAGAATTTCCATTAGCCAGAATATCGGATATCAGATCAGTAGCATAAAAAGAGCCGGAAAGGCGCCGACCCATATGAAAAGTGAGATAAATAGCATCGGCAGGGACATCTCTTTCAACAAGCAGGTTTTCTTTTTTGTGCTGTGGAGGTTCTTCCGGGATCTTTTTGTTCGACAGTTGCCGGGAAGGAATATCTCCGAACCATTTATTTACCAGTTTTTCTGCCTCCTTATGGTTGATGTTTCCCGACAGGGCCATAAAGGCATTGTTCGGGGCATAGTGTGAGTAAAAAAAGTTTTTTACCTCTTTGAGAGTAGCCTGTTCAATGTGTTTGATGTCTTTGCCGATGGTAGGCCACCTATAAGGGTGGATTTTATATGTGAGGGGACGAAGCAGCAGCCAAACATCCCCGAAAGGCTGATTCAGATACCGTTGTTTGTATTCTTCAATGACCACCTGTTTCTGGATATCCAGACTCTCTTGAGAAAAATCGGGTTCCAGCATACGGTCCGATTCAAGCCAAAGGGCTGTTTCCAGGTTCTCTTTGGGAATGGTTATATAATAATTTGTAAAATCATTATTGGTAAATGCATTGTTTTCTCCCCCGGCCAGTTGCAAAGGACGGTCAAATGCAGGAGCATTCCGGCTGCCTCCAAACATCAGATGCTCAAATAAATGGGCAAAACCGGTACGATCAGGATCCTCATCACGGGCTCCCACTCCATATAATATATTTACGGCAACCAGCGGCGTTTGAGGGGCTCTGTTCACCAGAACGTGCAGGCCATTTTTTAAAGTAAATGATGATAATTGGACCATGATAACCGGTTTGAATTAAGTGGCAAAATGAAATCTCATTTCCCGTTCACAATAATCCTGACTGTGAATGATTTTAAGATAAAACACAAACTTAAAAAAAAAGATGCTTCCGAATATAGCAAAAAGGGTTATATAAGTATATTTGTGCCCATAATGATGAGAAAACAGCTTATCCGGTTTTATAAATGGAGGTCTAAGCATATCCCGGACAAAGAGTTTGTTCTGATTATTAGCTTTTTTATCGGGATATTCGGAGGTTTCAGTGCTGTTATTATTAAAAACCTGGTTCGTTGGATACAGGCATTTCTTAATAATACATTTTTGCTTGAGCAGCATATATATCTGTATATGATCTTTCCGGTGATTGGGATTTTTCTGGTAATGATTTTTATCCGTTACATCCTCAGACAGGAGATAGGTGACGGCGTCCCTATTGTCTTATACGCCATTTCCAGAAATAACGGGCGGATCAAACCACATAATATGTATTCTTCTATTATTGCCAGTGCCATAACGGTTGGTTTTGGGGGTTCTGTGGGTTTGGAAGGGCCTACGGTTGCCACCGGGGCTGCTATCGGATCGAATGTGGCCAGGGCATTACGTCTTGATTACAAGTTGGTTATTCTGATGCTGGGAAGCGCTTCTGCAGGCGCGATGGCAGCTATTTTTAAAGCCCCCATCGCGGGGATCGCTTTTGCCCTGGAAGTAATCATGCTTCAACTGACGACCGTATCTGCTCTCCCGCTTCTGATTGCTTCCGCCACAGGGGCACTAACAGCTTACTTCTTTCTGGGGCAGAGTACGTTATATACCATTCAGTATGTGCAGCCTTTTCAGATGAAGAATATTATTTTTTATGTTCTTTTGGGTATCATTACCGGTCTGGTTGCTTTGTATTTTCTACGGAGCTATATTTTTATACGGGATGCTTTTGATAAAATAGGAAAATGGTGGCAGCGTTTTCTTCTTGCTGCCATTATCCTGGGGGGCATCATTTATCTTTTTCCCTCCCTGTATGGGGAAGGTTATCGTGCCATTAACAGCTCTCTCCATGGCGATTATTCTTATGTTTTTAATCATACTTTATACGCGGGACTCAGTGATAATCCTCTCATGCTGATCCTGGTTCTGCTGTTAATTGTTTTGTTTAAAGCCGTTGCCACTACCATTACATTTGCAGCAGGAGGTATTGGTGGTTTTTTTGCCCCAACGCTGTTTATGGGTGTGAATACCGGCCTGGCTTTTGCAATCCTGTGCAATTTTCTGGGTCTGAATCTTCCGGTGAGCAGTTTTGCTTTGGCAGGGATGGGGGGAATGATCGCCAGTGTTACCCAGGCTCCGCTGACAGCCATTTTTCTGATTGCGGAAATTACAAATGGTTATTCTTTGTTCATGCCGCTGATGATTACCGTTACGTTTTCCTGGATCGTCTTCCGTATTTTTGAGAAAAGGTCCATATATACTTATCAACTTATCAGAAGAGGAGAGCTGTTTACACATGATCAGGATAAAAATGTGTTATCTCTGATGAATATGAAAGAACTGATAGAGACTAATTTTGATATGATCGGACCGGATGCAACCCTTGGCGATTTTGTGAAAGTGCTTTCTCATTCCCAAAGAAATATCTTTCCTGTGGTAGATAAGCAAAACAATATGCTGGGGGTGGTGTGGGTGAATGATATCCGTCATATTATCTTTAAAAGAGAACTTTATGATAAGGTTTTTGTCAGGGATATCATGTTTATGCCCCGGCCTGCTATTTCTCCCTATGAATCTATGGAAGATGTGGCACATAAGTTCCAGCATTCGTCACATTATAATCTTCCTGTTATTGACAATGGAAAATATGTCGGGTTTGTGTCAAGAGCCAACGTGTTTTCAAAATACAGAGAAATGGTAAAACATTTTTCAGAGGATTGACTCCCGGTATCAGACAGGAAATATTCCCGGATTGCTATAACTATCGAAAAGGGGAAACCATTACTTTTGTACCGTCATGAAAACTAGGAAAAAAAATACATTTGGCAGGTTAATCCTTTGGAGGGTTCGTCATGTACCACCCAGGCAGTTGAACCTGTTTCTTAGCTTTATCATTGGCATATTAAGTGGACTCGCGGCGGTAATCCTGAAAAATGTTATTCATCTTACCGAGCAATGGTTGACGCATGGATTGCATATTGAACAAAGTAATTATATTTACTTTTTATATCCGGCCATTGGCATTTTTCTTACTTTTCTCTTTGTCAGATATCTGGTGAAGGACAATATCAGTCATGGGATAACCCAGGTGTTGTATGCTATCTCAAAGCGGAGCAGTATATTAAAATCACATAACAACTACTCTTCCATGATTGCGAGTGCCCTGACTATT
This sequence comes from uncultured Rikenellaceae bacterium, assembly GCA_964383915.1. Taxonomy (GTDB): domain Bacteria; phylum Bacteroidota; class Bacteroidia; order Bacteroidales; family VadinHA17; genus DRPN01. Next base: position 24,880 of record CAYLJE010000020.1, on the reverse strand, counting down.
GGTTTCGGCGGATCGGTTGGTTCTGAAGCTCCGATCGTGTTAACAGGAGCATCTATGGGGTCATCCATCGGGAGATGGCTTCATCTGAATTATAAACAGCGGACCCTGCTGTTGGGTTGTGGTGCTGCCGGGGCTATTGCCGGTATCTTTAAGGCACCCATCACCGGCGTGGTTTTTACCCTGGAGATACTGATGCTGGACCTTACTCTGTCGTCTATTGTCCCTTTGTTGATATCTTCGGTGACAGCCACTGTGGTGGCCTATTTTCTGATGGGACAGGGGGTGTTATTCGCATTTAAGATCACCGATCCTTTTCTCCTGAAAGATATCCCTTATTATCTCCTTCTGGGTGTCTTTACAGGGTTGATATCTTTATATTTTACCAGGGTGTCAACCAGGGTGGAAGGAATGGTCTCTTCCATAAAAAAAGTATGGCAGCGTTTGTTTGTCTCAGGCACGGTGCTTGGTATTTTTATTTTTGTTTTTCCCCCGCTTTTCGGAGAAGGATATACCACTATCCGATCTTTGTTAAATGGGAATGTGGTTTCTTTGGTAGCCAATAGTCCTTTTTATTTTCTGAAAGATTATTCAGGCTGGTTCCTTTTATATGTGGCGCTGATATTTCTGTTAAAAGTGGTTGCGATGGCTGTTACCAATGGTGCCGGAGGTGTTGGCGGCTTATTCGCCCCATCATTGTTCACAGGAGGTGTAAGTGGTTTTTTCCTGGCCAGATTATTGAGCCTGATCCCGGGGATTCGGATCTCTGATGTTAATTTTTCCCTGGTTGGCATGGCTGGTTTGATGGCAGGGGTGATGCATGCTCCCCTGACAGGAATATTCCTGATCGCGGAGATCACCGGCGGATATGCCCTTCTTATACCCTTGATCCTTACTGCTACCGTTTCCTATCTGACCATTGTATATTTTGAACCTTATTCAATCTATGCCAAACGTCTTGCCAAACGGGGAGAACTGATCACACACGATAAAGACCATGCTGTAATAACACTTATGGACTGGAGAAGAGAAATTGAAACAGACCTGCGGACTATCTATTCTGACGACACCCTCGGGAATCTGGTGAAAGCAATCTCCCGCTCCCGAAGGAATATTTTTCCTGTTCTCGGTGAAAATAATACGCTCCTGGGTGTGGTAATGCTGGATAATGTGCGGGAAATTATGTTTAATCATGATTTGTACGATAAAGTTCAGGTGCGTGACCTGATGGTCAGCCCTCCCCGATATATTTACCTTACTGATACCATGGAAATGGTCTTGCGTAAGTTTAATGAAAGCGGGGCATGGAACCTTCCCGTTATCGACCGGGACAGGTATGTGGGGATTCTCTCCAAATCCAGAATATTCTCTGCTTACCGGAGGGTGCTGGTAAAAGTGAGTGAGGAGTAAATCCGGTTTCCGGAATAAAAAATCCGTACATGAATAGATCCCCTTAAGTAAATAAAGATATTTTTATCTAAAAATTCAGGATTTTTTTTTTCGTTTAGATACACCTACCTTTGTCTAAAACAAAAAAATAAAAACCGTGAAAAAAGATACAATTGTCTTTGATCTTATACAAAAAGAATACCAACGTCAGAAAAACGGTATTGAGTTAATTGCGTCGGAAAATTTTGTCAGTACGGAGGTCTTGAAGGCCATGGGATCAGTGCTGACAAATAAATATGCCGAAGGATATCCCGGCCATCGTTACTATGGAGGGTGTGAGGTGGTGGACCAAACCGAACAACTGGCTATTGACAGGTTAAAAGAACTCTATCATGCCGACTATGTCAATGTCCAGCCACATTCGGGAGCACAGGCCAATGCAGCAGTCTTGCTTGCTATCTTACAGCCGGGTGATACGTTTATGGGTTTGAATCTGTCTCATGGAGGGCACTTGTCTCATGGTTCTCCCGTTAACTCATCAGGGATTTTATACCATCCCGTAGCCTATGGGGTAGATCCTGAAACCGGGAGGGTGGATTATGACCAGATGGAAGAAATTGCTGTAAGAGAAAAGCCGAAATTAATCATCGGCGGTGCCTCGGCCTACTCCCGTGACTGGGATTATAAAAGGATGCGGGATATTTCCGACAAGGTTGGAGCATTACTGATGATAGATATGGCTCATCCTGCCGGTTTGATCGCTGCCGGATTACTTAAGAATCCACTGGAATATGCACATGTGGTGACTTCAACAACACACAAAACATTGAGAGGACCCCGTGGTGGAATCATTCTCCTGGGGAAGGATTATGACAATCCGATGGGAAAAACCACCAGGAAAGGAGTTATAAGAAAAATGTCCTCAATTCTTAACTCTGCTGTTTTCCCGGGGACACAGGGAGGACCTCTCGAACATGTTATCGCCGCCAAAGCTGTTGCTTTCGGAGAAGCCCTGCAGCCGGAATTTAAAGAATATCAGAGACAGGTGCAAAAAAATGCGCAGGTGATGGCCGGAGAATTTGTGAAGAGAGGATATAAAGTGATTTCCGGCGGAACCGATAATCATTCTATGCTTATTGACCTGAGAACAAAAGTGCCTGATATTACAGGAAAACAAGTGGAAAACACACTGGTGAAGGCAGATATTACAGTAAATAAAAATATGGTACCCTTTGATACAAGATCTCCATTGCATACCTCGGGTCTTCGTGTCGGAACGCCTGCCATTACAACCCGGGGATTGAAAAAAGATCATATGAAAATAATCGTTGAGTTGATTGACAGGGTTATTATGAATATTGAGGATGAGCGTGTGACTAAGGAAGTTAAAAAGCAGGTGAATGCAATGATGTCTGACTTACCCCTTTTTGCCTATTGATCAATGAGTCGAGTCTAAAAAGGTAGATTTTTAGACCGAACTCATAAATGAATTGCGTATTTCCTGACATGTACCCATAAAATCTTAGATAGAAATATCCCTGGAGAACCCATTGTTTTTTAAAAGATTCTTATTAATTTTAAGAGACATTTCTGAAAACAAAATACCAACCGGATGGAAGATGAAAAACTTATTTTTGTAGTAGATGACGATCCGTTTATACTCAATCTTGTTAAAAAAAAACTGGAAAAGAAAGGTTATCATGTCCTGGTATTTAAATATGGGGAGGAATGTTTGGATTCTTTGGATAAACATCCTGATCTGATCGTTTTGGACTATTTGTTTATGAAGTCCGACGGTATGGTTATGAATGGAAAAGATGTTTTCCGGAGGATTAAAAAATATAAACCGGATATGCCGGTGATTATGCTTTCAGGACAAGACAGCGGGGGAGTCGTTCTGGAATTGGCACGTCTCGGAATGAATGATTATGTTATCAAAGACCAGTCATTGATTGACAATCTGCTCGAATCCATTCATGATATTCTGAATCCGGAGGAGGAATGAAAAGGATGATTTCCCGTTTTCCTGGTTTTAAACAGTAGCCTCTCGAATGAATTGGTATTTATATCCCGCAGTGATTGGTGTAGGTTTGATGGCTGGTTTTATCAATACACTGGCAGGTAGCGGGTCCTTGATTACCTTACCCTTTCTTATGTTTCTCGGGTTGCCGGCCAATGTGGCCAACGGGTCCAACCGCATTGCCATACTCCTGCAAAATGTTGTCAGTGTGACAGGTTTCAGACAGAAAAATATTTTATCTTACCGCGAAGGACTTTTTTATGCCATTCCTGCAGTGTTGGGGGCTGTAGTAGGGGCGCGTATTGCTATTAACCTGAATGAACTGGTGATGAGACGAACTATTGGGGTTCTGTTGGTGATCATGTTGTTTATTGTTATTTATAAACCTGAAAGATGGCTGCAGGGAGAAATCGTTAAACATAGCCGGAAACGGACTGTCTTTCTGGTCATTTTGTTTTTTTTCATCGGTATGTATGGTGGATTTATTCAGGCAGGGGTAGGTTTTTTCCTGCTGGCCGGACTGGTATTGGGTGCCGGAGCCGATCTTGTGAAAGCCAATGCCCTCAAGGTATTTATCATTCTGTTATATACTCCGTTGGCCCTGGCATTCTTCATGTATTATCATCAGGTGAATTATATGTTTGGACTGGTGCTGGCTGTTGGAAATATGGCAGGTGCCTGGTTGGGTACTCGTGTGGCGGTAAGCTGGGCCCCCAAATTTGTAAGAATCATCTTGTTGCTGGCATTAATCTTTTCTGCAGCCAAGCTGCTGGGCGCCTTCGACTGGATTCAGAATATCCTTGCCTGATAGCGGAATGATCATAATAAATAGGTATTTAAATACCTATTT
>CAYLJE010000020.1:15272-20524 GCA_964383915.1 uncultured Rikenellaceae bacterium | reverse complement strand
TATCCTTGCCTGATAGCGGAATGATCATAATAAATAGGTATTTAAATACCTATTTTAATACCTATTTATCTAAGGATAGGTAAACTATACGGCAAAGTAGGGGATATTTTCGTTTCTTATATGAAGTATATGAATATCTTTCTTTTGCTTGCCATATGTTTGCTTTACGGGGTGCTGTTTGTTATGCTGCTGAAGATGATCCTTCCAGTCCTATTTATGGCATGCCTATTATTAAGACACTCTCCTGTCCAAGCATGTGATCGTAGTGAGACCATGATCTTTGGGATATGTGCGCCACAATGTTGCCAAAACAAACTTCTGGCGCAATGCCGGTTTAAAAATATTCCGGAAAAATAAAATAAGCTGCCAGCGTAAAAAAAAGTGAAAACAGTAGGAAAGCAATCAGGATACGGAATGCACGGAGACTGGCTTTTCTTTTTCTCCAGATCGTGTGTTTACTAATGGTCCCCTTGACCAGATTATCAATCCTGAGTAAGGCATTTTCATTATCCATGATTACTGCCAATGCTCCGGCTTCCCTTAATTTTCTTTCTGTCTCGGATGTTTTTTGTGTTGTTAATATTATGGTTTCGGTATTTTTTGAGATATCATTTAGTTTGTCCAGCAGGTGAATTACTTCTACAACCGGATTTTCCGTATTCAGGTGTCGGTTTGCAACAAATATGAGGATTCCTGGGGCATTGGGGGTCAACGGTTTCTTACTGAATTCAGCAAAAAATTTCTGTAGAGACGTAAAGTGCTGAAACATATATTTTTCGGGATTATGATACTGTTGCATCAAATCGTCCGAGTGATGCTTCAACTCATCTATCAGATAAATATAAACAACCGGTTTCTTTTTTTTCTTCAATCAGATACTATTTATTTATCGGATAATTAATTATTCCCCGCTCAAGAAAAATTTCCTGTTAAGCAATAAAAAATATCCATCGTTTTATATAAAACCATACAAATTTAATCATTTTGCCTGAATCGAACCAGAAATTACGGGTATCTTCCCGGTACACAGGGAAAGCTAATGTTTATTCCGGATATTCAGGTCTTTTTTCAGATACCACATACCCTGATGAAAGACAAATCCGTCATAGGAAAAATCAGGTCCGTAAAACTGGTATAGACCTTTATATCCGGGACGGGAAGGGGAGAGATGGTCAAAGACGATCATACTGAGGTCTTTGTCATAATGCAACAGCATGCTGGCCTCCGCCGTATATTCAAAAATAATCCTTTTTCTGACATTTTCTCCGGTATTGAAAATAGGGGCACCGAATAAGGCATTTCCCCGGTTGTCAAAGGTAATTACATCAATGACTTTTTTTGTGGTGAACATATCGTTGTAGTCGATGCCCAATAAAGTATAATAAGTTTTTCCTTCCCAGGTATTGGTAAGAATATCATAGTATAGTGCGCCATACCAATCGGAGGGGGAGAGGATGGTATCTCTCAGGTGCGGAATTTTTCCGGGAAACTCTCTCAGTTGAATGATCCGGCAGGGGTGGATTCCTGTATATTTTTCCTGAATGAAACCGAAATACTTGAAACGACCATTGGTGAATGAGAGATTCCAGTTGATCAGTTTAAAAGAACTATCCGGCGAATATATTTTCCCAACAAATCGTAAAGAATCAAAAGGATAATTGAATGAGCCCGGGATTATCAGTATTTTTTTAAATAAGAAAATGACCGAATCATTGATTTCTGATTTTACAGTATCCCGGTTTTCTTTATAAATCCTGGAAAAAAGATTTGCCAGTTCAGTTTCTTCTTCTTTTAAGAAGGAGGTATTTTTTTGTGCAGCGACAGGGCGCAGAAAACAGGATAAAAAAGCAACGGAGAGCATAAAAAGAGTGATACTCCGGTAAAAATCCGAAAAGTGTCTGAGGCGGGTACAAGAAAAACACTTCTGAGGGAAGAGGAATCGTCTGTCATGCTTTATTTCGCAATACATCGTCCATGGATTCAAGAAAAATGTCACAGCCTTTTATTAACTCTTCTTCCGTAATAATGAGGGGTGGAGATATCCGGAAAGCTTGATTTCTGAATAGAAATATGTCGGAAATAACCCCGTTGCGTAAAGCCCTTCGGACAACTTTTTCTGTGAGTGCATGGTTTTCCATGTCTATGGCAAAAAATAATCCTTTTCCCCGGACTCCCCGTATCAGGGGATGTTTCATTTTCTCTTTTATGAGAGACTCTTTCTTGTGGACTGTATCCAGGATCCCGGAAGAGTCAAGGTAACGCAGAGCACCCAGGCCTGCAGCACAGGAAAGAGGATTGCCTCCGAAAGTAGTTATGTGTCCCAGTTCAGGGTCGTGGGAGAGGGATTCCATGATTTTTTCCGAGGATATAAAAGCCCCCAACGGCAATCCGCCACCCAGGGCTTTTCCCAGTATCAGTATATCGGGAGTCACCTGAAAATGCTGAAAAGCAAAAAGATCACCAATTCTCCCAAAGCCTGTCTGTACTTCGTCAAACAGCAGGAGCGTTCCTGTTTCATCACAACGGGCCCGTAACGTTTGCAGATATCCCGGTTGAGGAAAAATGACTCCTGCTTCGCCTTGTACCGGTTCGATAATGACGCAGGCAGTCTGGTTGGTGATTTGTTCAAGTTGCTCTGTCTGGTTAAAGTCCAGGAAGCGAATGCCAGGAACCAGGGGACGAAAAGCCCTTTTAAAATATTCACTACCCAATACACTCATTGCTCCGGCTGTGCTGCCATGATAAGCATTTCTGAAGCTGACGATCTCAAATCTTCCTGTAAAACGTTTTGCTAGTTTTAGTGCACCTTCAACAGCTTCGCTACCGGAGTTGACGAAATATACGTTGTCCAGTTTTTCAGGAAGATGCCGGGACAGTTCGACAGCATATCCGGTTTGGGATTTCTGACTGAATTCCCCGTACACCATCAGGTGAAGATGATCTTCCAATTGTTCACGAATGGCTTTCGTTACTGATGGATGCAAATGACCCAGGTGGTTTACAGAAATGCCTGCCACCATATCTATATACTTTTTACCATGAGTATCGTAAATATATACTCCTTTGGCATGATCGGCATCTATAAATAAGGGTGATTCGGATGTTCGTGCTATATGCCGGGAAAAAGGGTTCTCACTGCTATTCATAAAGAGTTCTCTGTTACTATATTTTTTTGATTTCTTTTAACAGCCGGTTTTTATATGATTTACCTATAGGCAGGGATTGGATCCGCTCAGAGAAGGTGAGTTCAATATTTTTTTCACGGATAGCGGTAATTTTTCTCAAATTGATAATATAGGATCGATGAATGCGTAGGAATTTATGTTGTGGCAGGGTCTTTTCCATGGCTTTCATGGTGAAATGAATGGTGTATTTTTCCTTTTCCGTGTTTAAGATCACATAATTTTCAAGTGCTTCAATCCAGAGGATATCATCATATATCAGCTTTATAAGGGAAGATCCTTTTTTAATGAAGATTTCATCATCTATGCGATTTACTTCATAAAGTTTCTCCATTTTAAAAGCTTTATCCATCGCCTTGTAGAAACGTGGATATCTGACAGGTTTTAATAAATAATCCGTTACATCAAAGTCAAAAGCTTTCACTGCATATTTTTCTTTTGAACTGGTGATAATAACCTGGGGTGATGTTTTAAGACTTTCCATAAACTCTACTCCTGACATCTGTGGTAATTCAATATCCAGAAAAACCAGGTCCACCTTTGAATTGTTTCCAAGGTGGTTGATAGCATCAATGGCATTTTGAAAAGAAGCCATTAGGTTGAGGTTATCTGTTTTTTTTATGAATTCCTCCAGTATCCTTCTTGAAAGTTCATCATCCTCAATTATTATACAATTCATTCAGCAGATTTTGTATTATAGGGTGATAATTGTCTTGAAAATCAGATCAAAAATAAAAAAAAAGCTCCTATCGAAAAAATCAAAAGAGGGTTTTATACCTTTTTATACAATAAAAAGTTATTTTTTGTGTCCTGGATTAATGCCGGGTATTCCGATTTTGAATAATTTTATGAAACAATGCTTTCCGACGGGTCGTCAGAAAAGATTCCGGGTATGCAATCAATGTATTTTCCATAGGAGAGATAAAAAAGGGAGTACATAAAATTGTACTCCCTTAGAATAAAACGAAATGCTTTTATTGTACAGAGGATGCTAAATCACTCCCGGCTTTGAATTTTACAACTTTCTTGGCTTGAATGGTAATAGGTTGTCCTGTCTGTGGATTACGGCCGGTTCTGGCACCTCTTTCAGCAATAGCAAAAGAACCGAAACCAACAAGGGCTACACGATCCCCTTTTTTGAGAGCTTCTCCGGTAGTATCTACAAAAGCATCAAGTGCTTTTTTTGCATCAGCTTTCGACAAACTGGCTTTGCTGGCAATTGCATCAATTAATTCTGCTTTGTTCATAGTTAAAATTTTTTAGGGTTAGTAATAAAATATTGCATTTCTTTACAAATATAAGGTATTTCAGGACTTCTGCAAATTTAGACAGGTAAAAAAGTCAATAATAATGCATGTTTCAGAAGTTATTCACAGGCTTTAAGAATCATTTGTTTATGTAATACAATGAAATACATTACGTTATGTGTTTTTCTGAAAAAAATATAAAATTTTTCAACATGTTGAAAAAATGTTTGAGATACTGGTATATCAAGGGATATAGACTGATTATCCGGATAAAAGTGAGGACTCCGATTTGAAAAAAATATGTATTTTTGCACATCACATGGAGAAATGGCAGAGTGGTCGAATGCGGCGGTCTTGAAAACCGTTGTCCGCTTATCGGCGGACCGGGGGTTCGAATCCCTCTTTCTCCGCATCCCCGAAGTAAAACCCGGCAACGCCGGGTTTTTTTTATCCCTCTCCATCCCTCGCAAGCTTGTTTACAGGAGGGATGGAGAGGGATAAAAATATAACTCCGGAAGGAGTTTACTTCGGGGATGCAGGGAGTGCCTGTTAGGGAAAACGCCGGAGAGCACTGTCATCAGCCTGTGGCTGCTGGGCAGTGCCGCAGGCGTAATCCCGGGTATGCCGGGCAGGGGAGGGAAATCCCTCCGGAAGAAGTTTTACTTCGGGGATACAGGGAGTGCCGCAGGCGTAATCCCTGATATTTTTTATTTCTCTATGATAAACTTATAAATACACAAGGAATGATAAGTTTCTCCAGGTTTCAATACAGTAGTTGGAAATTCGGGTTTATTAGGAGAATCCGGGAAATGTTGTGTCTCCA
>CAYLJE010000020.1:0-15172 GCA_964383915.1 uncultured Rikenellaceae bacterium | reverse complement strand
ACAGTAGTTGGAAATTCGGGTTTATTAGGAGAATCCGGGAAATGTTGTGTCTCCAGGCAGACAGCTCCTCTTCTCAGATAGGTTTTGCCATATTTTCCTTTGATTGTGCCATCCAGAAAATTACCTGTATAGCATTGGAGACCGGGTTCAGTGGTAAAAACTTCCAGTACGCGACCAGAAGCAGGTTCTGTTACACGGGCTGCCAGAAGAACAGAGTCACTGGCATAGGTTTTTAATACCCAGTTATGATCATATCCGTGTGCCAGTTTTAATTGTTCATAATCATCCCCGATTCGTTTTCCAATGACTGTAGGCTGACGAAAATCCATGGGCGTTCCTTCGACAGATCGTAATTCTCCGGTAGGGATCATTTCGTTATTTACAGGTGTAAAATAATTGGCAGGAATCATCAGGATATGGTCCAGGATCGTACCTGCTCCTGCTCCTTTCAGATTAAAGTATGCATGATTAGTCAGATTAACAACGGTAGTTTTATCCGTTGTGGCACTATAATTTATTTTTAGTTCATTCTGTTTGGTAAGGGTATAGGCAACATGAACGGTCAGGTTTCCGGGATAATTGGCTTCCATATCGGGGGACAGATAATGAAGTTCCAGCACACTATCGGAAGATTGGGTTGCATCCCATACTTTTGTATAAAAACCATGGAATCCTCCGTGTAAGGAATTATTCCCGTCATTTTTTTCCAGGTTATAGACTTTTCCGTCCAGTTCAAAGCGGGCTCCGCCAATCCGGTTGGCATACCTTCCGATGAGTGCTCCGAAATTATTTTTAATGGTTACATAATCATGAATATTATCGAAACCCAGCACGACATCTGCCCATTTTCCATTCCGTGAAGGAGCTATCAGGGATACGATGCGGCCCCCGTAGTTGGTGATGGCTACTTCCATGCCATTACTATTTTTCAATAGGTATAAAGAAACTTTTTTTCCTTGAAGGGTGGTGTCAAAAGCTTCTTTGGAAATACCGGTGGTGGTAGTAAAACCATTTTTCTCTTGCTTTTTTTGATGGCAGGAAATCAATGCCGGAACGAGCAGAAAAAGAATTACAAATTTTTTCATTTTATTGTGAGGTTAAGTTTGTTATAAAATCAACTTTGCAGAACGTTATATTTGGTTCATTTTTAATGAAATAAATCATCGGAAGGAAATAAATTTCTCAAATATACAAATCCGCTGATTATTTTCTTTCTATTTTAATAAAAATTATTCCTGAAATTTTTATATTTTCGAAACTAATAAATAAACAAATATGTAATTATATGAGCTCGATAAAAGACCTGAAAAAGGAAATAAATAACCTGACAGAAGCATTTGCTTCAGATGGTTTTGGAACGATGGTTATGGCTCCTCAGAAAAGGGAAGAAATCATTGGCCTGATCTCGGATGCTGTAGTTTTGAGAAATAATCAGGTACACAAGTTAAATCACCTGAATCCCGGGAAGGAAAAGGTCAGGAGCAAAAAAAAAGTAATTATCCATATCAGAAAAGATTTCTTTGGTTCCATGAACGAACTATTTCAATCGTTAAGTAAAATATCTTCCGGTAGAAAAAAGACGAAAGCTTCTGAAAAGAAAGAAAACTCAGAGAATCCTGAAGAAAAGATATGAACGAGTGAGCACGGAGAGGATGGTTATATAATTTGTTACAGGTTTTTATATTTTCCTCTTCCCGGCAAAAACAATAAAGAACAAATGGTTAAATCATATACATTGCAACTTACAGGAAGAGTGCAGAATGTAGGCTTCCGTTATTTTACGATTCAGGAGGCAATCAAAGAGGGATTAGGAGGATATGTCCGGAATGTATCTAATGGTTCGGTAAATATTGAAGTAGAGGGTGAGGAAGAGGCAGTCGCCCGTTTTCTGATGCGTGTCCGGAAAGGACCTTCCTGGTCACGGGTGGATAATGTAACGGTACAGGAACAACCGCTGAGACACTTTAAGAAATTTTCCGCAAAATATTGACACGCACACACACACCAAATTTCAACTCTCTATATAATCCAGAATGTGATGCCCGCAATGTGTGCAGTTTCCTTTGGCGTCAAGGCCTGTAATTTCAGTGTAATAGCCGTTTCTGTGTATAACGGTTTCTCCGCATTGGGGGCATACCGTGTCTTGTCCTTCTTCTGTCGGAGAGACATTCCCCATATAGACATATTGAAGCTTTTCCGTAGCGATCTTATACATCCGTCTCAAGGTGTCAACCGGCGTAGGTTCAATGGTCATTTTCCATGCAGGGAAATAGCGGGACAAGTGGAATACCGTATCCTGTCCCAGCGTGTCAGCAATCCAATCAATCATTTGTTCAAATTTGCGTTCATCGTCATTAAGCCCCGGGATTACAAGGTTGGTGATTTCCAGGTGTTTTCTATGGTTTCGGATGGTTTTCAGGGATTCAAGAACGGGTTGTAATTTTGATGCTGTAATTTTCTTGTAAAATGTTTCGGAAAAAGCCTTCAGATCGACACTGAAGGCGTCGATCAGCGGGATAATTTTTTCCAGGGGCTCAGGGTTGATGTATCCATTGGATACCATTACGTTTTTTAATTTTTTTTCATGGGCAAGTATAGCGGTGTCATAGACAAATTCATACCAGATGACAGGTTCGTTATAGGTGTAAGCGATTCCTGTATTTCCGGATATTTGTAATGCTTTGTTCACCGCATCCTCGGGAGAAAGAAAATGCAACGGAATATCGTCCACCGTAGATTGTGATATTTCATAATTCTGACAAAAAAGGCAATGTAAATTACATCCGGCAGTACCCAGGGAAAGAATTGGTTTACCGGGATAAAAATGATAGAGTGGTTTTTTCTCTATCGGATCTGTATGGATGGCAGAGATCAGACTATAATTTTCGGCGATCAGCATGCCTTTAGTGTTTTTACGTACTTTACAGGCACCTCTTCTCCCTTCAGCAATAGTGCAGTTATCCGGGCATAATGAGCATTGGACTTTCTGATTATCTTTTTTCTGATAAAAAAAAGCTTCTTTCATATTATTCAAGTTTTAATTCTAGTTCTTCGATACTTTCTTTTGATCCGACAACTGTCAGAACATCTCCCAGTCGCAATCTTGTAAATCCGGTGGAAATGATTATCTGGCCCCGCCGGCGCGTGGAAAGAATAAGAATGTCGGAAGGGAGGTCCAGATGTCTGAGTGATACGCCGTGAAGACTTTTATTGCGTAATACAATATCGGCTGTATCCTGTTCAGTTTCGTGACCCAGCAACAGGGAGGTGGCATTGGGTGCCCTGACCATATGGTCCAGCAGGCTGACAATAGCTGTAGAAGGTTCTACGATTAAAGCCCCCAGTTTATAAAACTGTGTAAAGTTTTTTCGGTCGTTTAACCGGACCACCAGGTTTGTCGTGCCAAAATGCTCATAAGCCAGTTCACAAATCCGGTAGTTCTCATCATCTGTTTTCATCGTCACAATGGTTTCTGCTTTTTCTGCTTCTATTTGTTTCAGGTTTTCTTTGGATATCTCCCTTTCATGCTCAATGATTACATTCTTTATACGGGGATCTTTTACTCCAGGCTGGTCGGTCACCACTTTTACACTCCAATGCTGTGAAGACAATTGTCGTGCCAAAGCGATGGATTGTGCCTCATAACCAAAAATAATGGCTTTGCGATTATCAGTAATTTCTCCATGTGCCTTCACATGATGTTCTCCGGCCAGTTGTAATGCCCATTTAAACAGCGGAGGTCCGAATATTTGATTTAAGATGATGGTGCCGATCAGAATGGTACCAAACTGATAACTCCAGGTATGTCCTTCTCCCATGATTACGGTAATAAGCCCAATACTTACACCAGCTTGTGTAATAAAGGGCATCCACATGATCTTTCTGAATTTGGGAGGATCCCCGGCGAAAACTGAACCGGACCAGGATCCGGCGATCAGAAGAACAATGCGCAGTCCGAAAAGCAGCAAAGCCAGGCCCCATACTTTGAAAAGAATACCCCAGGAAATAGATGCTCCGATATAGGTGAAAAAAGCTGCATAAACAAATGGCATTGCTTTTTCAAGCATGGTCTTGAATTCGCGTCGGTATTTTGTGTAATTTGAGACGTAAAAACTTCCGATGATATTTACCAGTAATGGTTCAATATAGAAATCCAGTCCCAGGTTCTGTGTGGAATATTTTCTTAAAAACTGGGAAAGCAAATAAACCGAGAAGCCGATGCTTAGAATAATCAAAATCCGTAAGCTCATCGAAGTCCGGATGCCCATTGTCCATTTTAATATTCTTCCAATTAAAAGACCCAATATTAAGGAGGTGAACAACTCTGACAGCAGTATTATAATTACAAAAAAATTGAATTTTTGATCGTTGAGCAATACTTCCGCAAAGGAAAAAACCAGGGCAAATAACACAATGCTTGAAACATCCATAATAATAGTTACACCCAACGAAGTTTGTGTATAAGGCCCCCGGGCACGCATTTCATTAATAACTGCAATGGTAGAAGCGGGTGAACGGGCAATAGAGATGACTCCGGTAAACAGTGAAATAATTATTTTTATTTCTGAGGGAAAATGTTGCGTAAAAGGAATCACCGCTGACAGTAGAAAGAAAACAATACTTCCTATTCCAAATACAACAAGAATCTGACTGGCAGCAATGGAAAATATGCTTTTTCTTTGATCCCGGAATTCATTTATGTGTAATTCGGCTCCTGCCGCAAAGGCAATAAATACCAATGCAATTTCATTGATGAAATCAAGTTTTTCTATGGATTCTCTTGTTATAAATCCAAATACATCCGGGCCAATGATCACTCCCATAACTATTAAACCTGTGATCAAAGGCAGATGGATCTTTCCGAAAAATTCGGCCAGCCTGTTTGCGGAAATAAGCAGGAATAAGAAAGCAGCCGTGAGGTATATGATTTCCAGATAATCTTTCATAAAAAACAACGTATCATAAAACAACTAAGGAGAGGTTTTCGGTGGAATGCAAGGCCTTCCTCTATCCGGGTATAAAGATAGAATTTTATAAAAAAATTCTGTCCTGAATTATTTTTTTTTTGAGTAGTTGGCATTTAAAAAAATATATGTACATTTAAACCCATTTAGATGTAAAAAAAAAGTGCATTAATCAAAAAACAATGGAAAAACAGTCGTTTTACTGATTGTTATAACCCAAAAATACTGTGAAATGAAGCATAAAGGTTTGATTTTTGTGATTGTTTTTTCTGCGAGTGTATTACTGGTGTTAAATGATTGCATTCATAGAAAACAGGAAGAGAAAGCGGAAAAAGAGATCACCAGGGGGAAAAATGAAGCTATTGTGGTCGCTTCTTTAAATATCCTCACTGCACAGGAGAAAGCAGAAGGATGGGTGTTGTTATTTAACGGGAAAAATACGGAAGGTTGGCGGGGATTTAAAATGGATTCTGTTCCGGGGAACTGGACGGTAGAGAATCAATGTCTCGTTTGCCTGGGGGAAGGCAGCGATAAAACAGGAGATATAATTACTACAGGAAAGTTTGAGAATTTTGATCTGAAAATAGAATGGAAAATTTCCCCGGCAGGGAACAGTGGCATTCTTTACCATGTAGTTGAAGATGGTTATCCAACGACCTATGCGTCTGGACCCGAATATCAATTGATTGATGACCTGGGGTACCCTGGAAAATTAAAAGACTGGCAAACGACCGGTGCCAATTATGCCATGGATCCTCCTGTTAATGCGAAAATTAAACCGGCACTTGAATGGAATACGGCAGAGATCATTGTAAATGGCCCCCATGTTATTCATTATCTGAATGGGTCCAAAGTTGTAGAATATGATCTGTGGACAGACGAGTGGAAGAAAAAAATACAGGAATGTAAATGGAAAGATTATCCTGGTTATGGTCTGGCCAAGACAGGTTATATCGGCTTACAGGATCATGACAGCAGGATTTGGTTCAGAAATATTAAGATTAAAGTATGAGTCGAGTCTAAAAAGGTAGATTTGTATGAAAAATTTTTTATAGGTTTGAAGAAAAATTATATAACATATGAAGAAGTTTAATTTTACAACCGGACAAAACTTTTTTTTGGTCATACTAAGAATATTAATTGGATGGCATTTTTTATATGAAGGCTTGGTAAAACTAACGAATCCTAATTGGTCCTCTGTGGTGTATCTATTGGATTCCAAAGGTTTTATGAGCGGTTTTTTTCATTCTCTGACTTATAAACCGGCTATTTTGCAATCGGTGGATTTCCTGAATGAATGGGGCCTTGTTCTTATTGGCCTGGGACTTATTTTAGGCTTGTTCATTCGTTTTTCCACATTAGCGGGCATTCTATTGTTGGCATTGTATTACTTGTCACACCCTCCTTTTCCTGGTTTGTCTTTTGCTGTATCATCTGAGGGGAGTTACCTCATTGTGAATAAAACCCTTATTGAAATGATTGCCCTGGCAGTCTTGTATGTTTTTCCTACTGCCAGTTTTGGATTGGATACATTTCTGGTAAAAAGAGACAGAAATCAGAAAACAGATAAATAATCAGAGAAAATGGAAGAAAAAGATAAACAAGTCGGCGCCGGGAGCAATAATCCGGTAAAACCCGAAATAGAAAATAAGAAAAAAATAACGCGCCGGGAGATAGTGAAAGGGCTGGCTACCGTTCCCGTCCTGGGTGTTTTTGCTTATGGGTATTATAAAAAGCGTCGCTATGACAGGATATTGAAAAAAGTTATCAGGGATGAACTGGGGATGGAATATGCTCCTCCCGTATTTGCTTCCACTTCCTCTTCGGGGAAGCAGTTAAGGCTGGGAGTTATTGGTTTTGGACACCGGGGACCCCAATTGATGAAGGCGGCAGGTTTTGTCCAGCCTTCTTATATCGATAATGTAAGGAGTGCGGCTGAAAAAAATCCGGAGGATAAGCGTTATCAGGATTTTATGGAACAGGAAGACCTGAATATTGTTATTACAGGCATTTGTGATGTTTTTGATATTCACGCGGAGGAACAGATGGCTGCGGCAGCCAATCTGGAGAGAAAAGGGAGCGAAGGAAAACCTGCTTATCCGGTGAAACGTTACCGTACGTATAAGGAATTAATGGCTGCTGATGATATTGATGCTGTTATTATTGCTGCCCCGGATCATTGGCATGCTCCCATGACGATGGAAGCAGCCCGTCAAGGGAAACATGTCTATTGTGAAAAACCGATGACCTGGAATGTTCCGGAAACATACGCCGTAAGAGAAACGGTGAAGAAAAACGGGATCGTATTCCAGTTAGGTCACCAGGGAAGACAAACGGAAAGTTATATAAAGGCTAAAGAAGCCATTGAAAAAAACCTGCTCGGGGAGATTACACTCCTTGAGGTCACTACCAACCGGAATAGCCCCAACGGGGCCTGGGTCTATCCCATTCATCCGAAAGCATCTCCGAAAAATATTGACTGGAAACAATTTATCGGACAGGCGCCCTGGCATGATTTTGATTTGAAACGATTTTTCCGTTGGCGTTGCTGGTGGGATTATAGTACAGGGCTCTCCGGAGATTTGTTTACGCATGAGTATGATGCCATGAATCAGATTCTGGACCTTGGGATACCTCAATATGTTTCCGGCTCAGGAGGAATCTATTATTTTAAGGATGGAAGAACTGTGCCTGATGTGCAACAGGAAGTCTTTGAATATCCTGATCGTAACCTGTCTCTCCTATATAGTGCTACCCTGGCCAGCGATAAAGACAGGGGGAAAGTCATCATGGGGCATGATGGTTATATGGAATTGGGAAGTACCATGAACATATATGCCGACAGGGAATCTACGCGATACCACCATCTGATCAGGAGTGGGAAAATTGATCCTTCATTACCTGTTTATACTTATGCGCCGGGACGGAAAAATCCGGATGCCGTAACGACAGCTACAGAAAAATATTTTGCGGGTAGGGGTTTGTTATATACCTACCGTGGGGGAAAACGTGTCGATACAACGCATCTGCATATCAAGGAATGGCTGGAGGCTATCCGTAAAGGAACCCAGCCCAGTTGTAATATTAACAGAGGTTTTGAAGAGGCTATTACCAACCTGATGGGCACCATTGCATTACGGGAAGGTCGCCGTCTGGAGTGGGACCCGGAAAAAGAACAAATCATCAACCTTTAAACGCCAAACCTGCTAAACTTTTGGACCTGCTGCCAGAATGTCCGGAGACACATGGGATTCGTACTCTTTGAAATTTTCTTTGAAGAGTGCAGCCAGTTTTTTAGCCTGTGTATCATAGGTATTCTTATCTTTCCATGTGTTTCTGGGCATAAGTATTTCGGAAGGGACATCCGGACAGGAGGCAGGTATCTGCAAGCCGAAAACCGGATCGGTTTCATAAGGGATGCCATCCAGTTTGCCTTCCAGGGCGCTGTTCAGTAAGGCCCTCGTATATTTAATGGATATCCGTTTACCTATGCCGAAAGGTCCTCCTGTCCAGCCGGTATTCACCAGCCAGGTGTTGGCATGATGAAGGTTGATTTTTTCACCCAGCAGTTTGGCATAGACGGCAGGATGTTGTGGCATAAAAGGAGCTCCGAAACAGCTGCTGAAAGTGGCCTGTGGTTCGGTAATCCCTCTTTCGGTGCCTGCTACCTTGGCGGTGTAGCCTAAGAGAAATTGATACATAGCCTGTTCGGGGGTTAATCGTGTGATTGGGGGTAATACCCCGAAAGCATCAGCAGTGAGGAAAATCACGTTTTTAGGATGACCTCCCTTTCCTTCCGGAATAATATGCTCAAGATGGCTGAGAGGATAAGAGGCCCGGGTGTTCTCCGTGAACGAGGCATCATCCAGATCAATACGTCGTGTGTAAGGGTCAATGGCTACGTTCTCCAGAATGGTACCAAAACGCCTGGTTGTTTCATAGATTTCCGGTTCGGCTTCTTTAGACAAACGGATTACTTTGGCATAACATCCTCCTTCAAAATTAAAGACTCCTTCTTCACTCCACCCGTGTTCGTCATCACCGATCAGCCGGCGGTTCGGAGCAGCAGATAATGTGGTTTTTCCTGTGCCGGAGAGACCGAAAAATAAGGCAGTATCCCCGTTTTTCCCGGTATTCGCACTACAATGCATCGGCAATACGTTTTTATGAGGAAGTAGAAAGTTCATGAGGGTAAAGGCTGATTTTTTAATTTCTCCTGCATAACTGGTTCCCCCGATCAAAACTAATTTTTTAGTCAGATGCAAGATGATGAATGCTTCGGAATTTGTTTTGTCAATCTCCGGAATGGCTTTAAAATCCGGTAAAGCAATGATAGTATATTCCGGTATATGCTTTTTAAGTTCTTCAAAATCCAGGATCCTGTTAAACATATTTCTGGCAAACAGAGATTGCCATGCATATTCGGTAATGATTCGGAGTGGAATCCTGTATTTTAGATCTGTTCCGATATAGTTATCCTGAACGAAGATGTCTTTTCCCTGCAGATATGCTTGCATCCGTTTCCAAAGGGATTTAAATTGTTTTGGATCAAAGGGTTTGTTAATGTTGCCCCAGGAGATATCTTTTTCCGTGTCAGGTTCTTTAACAATAAATTTATCATTGGGAGAACGGCCGGTGTAAGCTCCTGTTCTTACCACAACCGGCCCCATATGAGATAACAGACCCTCCCGTCGTTGTATTATATGTTCATAGATTGAGGCCGTTGTCAGGTTCCAGTAAACATTATTCAGATTCTTTAGTTTCAGGTATTCCAGTCCGTATTGTCCGTCAATGCTGTTAATTTCTCTGTTTCTTTCATTGCTTTTTTCAGCCATATTTATTATTCTCTAAAGTATATTATGAGGTACGTTCATTTCCTTAGAATTAAAAGGGAATCCACTTTTTACTACTCAGTGATGATTCTACTACTTTATCCAGAAATTTCATTCCTTGAATGCCATCAAAGACTGTGGGGAAATCATATTGTTCTACAGGCAGTATTTTACCAGCCTTACGGTCAAGAACTGCCATCTCAAAGTTTTTATAAATATTGGCAAAAGCCTCAATAAATCCTTCGGGATGGCCTGCAGGCAGTCTGTTTGCGGTATTTATGTCTGTAATGCCTGCACCCGTTCGGAAAATTTCCACAGGTTTGTCTATCCACCGCACGATCAGCGAATTGGGCTCCATCTGATTCCACTCCAGCCCTCCCTTATCCCCGTAAATACGGAGATTAACATTATTTTCTTCTCCCGTGGCTACCTGACTGACCAGGATGGTACCGCTTGCTCCCTTTTCATAACGAAGCATGACACTGCCGTCATCATCCATCTTCCTGGGTTTGATCAGGGTATTTAACTGGGCTGATATCTCTTTGATCTTGAATCCTGTAGTATAGGAAATCAAATTCTCTGCATGGGTGCCGATATCTCCCATGGTACTGGTTTTTCCTGCATATTCAGGATTTGTGCGCCAGATTGCCTGTTTCTGGCCACTCCCTTCCGGATAGGAGGTAAGCCACCCTTGCAGGTAGATTACGACTACCTTGTGAATTTTTCCCAGCTTGCCTGAATGAACCAGTTCACGGGCTTTCTTGACCATCGGATATCCTGTATATGTGTGGGTGAGGCCGAATAACAGACCGGTTTCCCGGACCAGTTCACCGAGGCGTTCAGCTTCTTCAAATGTTTTGGTGAGAGGCTTGTCGCAAATGACGTGAAAGCCGTTTGTCAGTGCCAGCCTGGCTGGCTCATAGTGAACATGATTTGGTGTTACAATACTAACAAAGTCCATGCGTTGATCTGCAGGCAATTTTTTTTCTGTCCTGATCATGGTTTCATAATCCGGATAGTTACGGTTATGGTCCAGCCCCAGCGAGATCCCGGATGCGACTGAGCGGTCAGGATCACTGCTGAATGCTCCGCAAACCAGTTCGGCCAACCCGTCCATCACGGCCGCCATCCGGTGCACAGGCCCGATAAAAGAACCGGTTCCACCTCCGATCATACCGTATCTTAATTTCTTTTCCATAACAATTAAAAAAACTGTTCATATCAGTCTGTAAATATAACGGATAAAATATTATTTGTTTTGATTTTTTTTTATTTTGAAAAAAAATGATTAATTTTATTAGCTATTTTTACAAAATGTTAACGGATATATACTTTTATTTAAAACAAGTTAATATGAAAAAAGACAAAAAAGATTCATCCGGACTATCCCGGAGACAATTTCTCGGAAAGACAGCGGCAGCTACTGCCGGTCTGACCATTGTTCCCAGTTATGTGGTAAGCGGACTGGGGCATAAGGCGCCTTCAGACAAATTGAATATCGCCGGCGTTGGATTCGGAGGCATGGGAAGAAACAACCTGCGGCATGCTTCTACTGAAAATATTGTTGCTTTGGCGGATGTAGACTGGAAGTACGCTGCCAAAACTTTCAATGATTACCCCAAGGCCAAAAAATTTTACGATTGGCGTGAAATGTTTGATGAAATGGGTAAATCCATTGATGCGGTTATGATTGCTACTCCGGATCATAATCATGCGGTTATTGCAGCCCATGCTATAACCATGGGCAAGCATGTTTATCTACAGAAACCACTCACACACAGTGTATATGAGTCGCGGTTACTGACCAAACTGGCTCGGAAATACAACGTGGTTACCCAGATGGGAAACCAGGGAAACTCGGGAGAAGGTATCCGGCAGGTAACCGAATGGATACGGGCCGGTGTGATCGGTGAAGTGAAGAAAGCTTATGCCTGGACCAACAGGCCGATATGGCCGCAAGGACTTGAACGTCCTAAAAAAGTATATCCGGTCCCGGAAACGCTCAAATGGAATCTGTTCATCGGACCGGCACCCATGCGGCCCTACAATCCTATATACCATCCATGGAACTGGCGTGGTTGGTGGGATTTTGGAACGGGAGCCCTGGGAGATATGGCTTGTCATATCATGGATCCTATATTTAAAGCTTTGGATCTAAGATATCCTTCCAGGGTACAAGCCAGCTCTACCCAGATAAATACCGAATCACCGCCACGTGCTCAGATTGTAAATTATGTTTTTCCGACGCGAGGTACTCATCCTGAGGTAGAAGTTAGCTGGTACGATGGAGGATTGTTGCCACCACGACCGGAAGAACTCCCAGACGGAGAGATTATGGGAAGAGACCACAATGGAGGATGCCTCTTTATTGGCGAAAAAGGCAAATTGATGACAGGTTGTTATGGACGGGAGCCTATTCTCTTGCCATATAGCAAAATGAAAGATTTTACGCCGCCTCCCAAACGCTTGCGTCGTCCGGAAGAAGTAACAGGCTTAAAATGGGATAATGGAGCCCATGAACAAGACTGGATCAGAGCTTGCAAAGAAAATCCGGGTAACAGAGTAATGCCCTCTTCCAATTTTGATTATTCCGGCCCACTAAATGAAATGGTGGTAATGGGTGTTGTTGCCTGCCGCCTTCAGGATCTTAACCGCTGGTTATTGTGGGATGGTGACAATATGAAGTTTAAAAATATCTCAGACACTGATAAGATCAGGGTAGTGACCTCATCCAGTTTTAAAGTGGTCAACGGGGATCCTAAATTCAATACGCAGCATGCTACTATTAATGCAAAGGAGGCTGCCATTGAGTATATTAAGCATACTTATCACAATGGATTCTCTTTGCCTGAAATGCCAGGTTAATCTTTTTTTGTAAACTTTTAAAAATTTAGTTCTATGAAATTAAAATATGTATTTTTAGTTGTTCTTCTTTTTTCCTTTGTTGCCTTTACCAGTTGTAAAACCGGAAACAAAGGGACACAGGGAAATAAGGAGAAATCAAAAACCGTAAGTGACACTACGGCTGAAGCTGCTCCGTTGAATACGCTTACTTCTCAGGAAAAAACTGACGGTTGGGTGCTACTGTTCGATGGAAAAACTTCCAATGGCTGGAGAGGATATAAGAAAGATCATTTTCCCACGGGATGGGAAGTGGTGAACGGCACGTTGCATTGCAAAGGCTCAGGCCGGGGAGAAGCCGGAGGACAAGAAGGGGGTGATATCATTTATAAAAAACAATTTGAAAACTTTGACCTCAAACTGGAATGGAAAATATCCAAAGGAGGTAACTCCGGAATATTTTATCTCGGACAGGAAACCATGCATGAAATCTGGCAGACAGCCCCCGAAATGCAGGTATTGGATAATGCAAATCACCCGGATGCCAAACTGGGTAAAAACGGAGATCGTCAGGCAGGATCTTTATATGATCTGATTCCTGCCAATCCACAAGATGCTAAACCTTACGGGCAGTGGAATACGGTGGAGATTATAGTTTACCGTGGTTCCGTTGTTCATAAAATGAATGGCAAAACAGTGCTTGAATATCATTTATGGACACCTGAATGGGATACCCTCGTAGCACATAGCAAATTCCCACACTACAATCCGAATTGGGCAAAGGTTGCTCAAAAAGGATATATCGGATTACAGGATCATGGAGATAATGTATGGTACCGGAATATTAAGATTAAAGAACTCTGATTTAGTGTTAACCTAAAACTTTCAAAGACCGTATCTTCCTGATAAAACAGGAAGGTGCGGTTTTTTTTATACAACTGGTTTTACTTTAACCTTTTCAAGCATAACAAGGGGTGTATAGATTTTTTTATCAAAAAGTAGCAACGAATATAGATATTTATAAAATTAATATAAAGTTAGTTAATCTTGTATATGTAGATAATAATGTTTATTTTTGCCACATGTATTTACAATTTAACGCCAAAAAAGGCAAAAACGGCAAAGTATACCGTAGCGTGTTGCTTTGCGAAAAGTATAGGGAGGGAGGGGCGCCAAAAACAAGGGTCATTTTAAACCTCACTAAACTGAAATTACCAAATGAGGTAATCACATCATTAAAAACAGCCTTTAACAAAACCAGGGGTAAGTTGATTGATTCCAATGATATCAAGATAAGCCAGACTTTTGATTATGGGTATGCATTTGCCGTAATTGAGATAATGGACAGGCTCCGCATAAGTGAAACATTGAAAAAGGCTTACAAGGGCAATTTCAATCTTGTTAAACTGATGATAGTTGGCAAGGTGCTGACAAGGGGCAGTAAATTACACATCTTGAATTGGATAAAGCGTAATAAGTTTATTGCCGATAGGCTATCAATAGACACAATGGAGTTAAAGGTTGACGATTTGTATTTTGAATTGGGTGAACTGAGCAGGGTGCAAAATATAGTTGAAAGAAAATGGAACGTGTACCACAAACCAGCTCAGGAAGACATTTATTTATACGACATAACCAGTTCCTATTTTGAAGGTACACAAAATGAACTTGCAGCATTTGGTTACAATCGCGACAAGAAAAAAGGGAAGATGCAAATAACCATAGGGCTGATTACAGACAGCAGGGGTTTTCCATTGAAGATACAAGTTTTTAAAGGCAATGTAAATGATTATAAAACTGTCAATGAACAGTTACGCAACTTACGGCAATTATTTAATGTGAAAAACATTATATTAGTTGGGGACAGGGGCATGCGTATCCGGTTAAACCTTGAAGAGCTGAATGATGATGAAAAACAAGGCATTTCTTATATAAGTGCGTTATCTAATAGTGAGATTAGGGCATTGCTCAAAGACGGGACTATCCAGCTAAGTTTGTTTTCAAAAGAATTGGTTGAAATAGAAGACAAAGGTGTTCGCTACATAATGAGCAACAACCCGATACTTGCACAAGAAAAAGGGGCAGTTCGTGACAGCCTGAAACAACGCTATGAGCAGGGCATATTATTATTGAAACAAACTTGGCAAAAGCGAAAAGACCGGAACACAAAAAACCGGGAGAGGCTTGACAAAGGAGACAAGAATAAAAAACTTGTCACACGCTTTACAGAGAAAAAAACCGACAACTTCAAGTTTAGGGCAGGTGAACTGTTAAAACACTATAAGATGGGCAAATTCTATAGTGTTGAAATAAATAACGATGAATTTACTATTCATTTTTCGGTGGATGAATACCAAAAGCAAAAGCTGCTTGATGGGAAATACATCATTGAGTCCACAGTAAAAAAAGAGCTGATGACCACAAAAGAAGTAAGGCAAAAATACAAGAAACTACAAAATGTGGAACACGCATTTAGAGATTTAAAAACCGACAAATTAAATATCCGCCCAATATTTCACCGCAACGAAGCTCAGA
>CAYLJE010000019.1:0-29783 GCA_964383915.1 uncultured Rikenellaceae bacterium | reverse complement strand
GCATCATCAAGCAGATTTTCCATCAGTGCATTATCCTGAACCGTCGTTTCTTCATCCGGAGTTAATACACTGGTATTATTTTTCTGGCAGGAGGATAATAAAAAAACACCTGCAACAACCATCGATAAAATAAAAATCCATTTTCTTGTTTTCATAGTTTTGCGTTTTAATTAATTACTCATTCATACAAATTTTATTGAAACTTGTTTTGAAATTTCATTAATAAGACCCCCAAAACAAAAAAAGGTTTAATTGCAAACTGATTTTCCGGCATAAAATCACTCGTTTAAGTGAAAAAAACAGATGCCCGGATCATTTTTTTCTTTCAAACACAAGGTAATCGTATGAGAAATGAACGGCAGGATCATTTTTTATCTCTTCCCTGGATACAAGTTCCCAATCTTTTTCATCTACCTCAGGAAAGAAAGTATCCGCTTCAAAAACGCGGTGCACCCAAGTCATATAAATTTTGTCAGCCAGGGGCAGAAACTGACGGTAAACGGATCCTCCTCCCATCACAAAGCACTCTTCTTCTTCCGGACATTGCTTTATGGCCTCTGGAATAGAATAGGCCATCACACATCCGGCAATTTTTTCTCCCGGCACATCTGTCAGGACAATATTCATTCTATGGGGCAATGGTTTTACCGGCAGGGATTCATAAGTCTTTTTCCCCATGATGACCGGATGACCACTGGTTAGCTTTTTGAAACGTTTAAGATCTTCAGAAATATGCCACAACAACCGGTTGTCTTTTCCAATGGCATAATTTTCTGCCACGGCAACAATAATTGATAGGATCTTCTTCTCTGTCCTGTTTTTTTTTGTCATACGGAAATTTCTCCTTTGATATGTGGATGGGACCGGTAGTTTTCCAGAACAAAATCTTCATATTCAAAATCCAGGATATCCTTCTTTTCAGGATTAACTTTCATTGTAGGTAAGGAATAAGGCTCCCGGGTCAATTGAAGCTTTACCTGTTCCATATGATTCAAATAAATGTGTGCGTCTCCCAACGTATGAACAAATTCCCCCGGCTTTAGTCCTGTCACCTGTGCCATCATAAGCAACAACAATGAATAAGAGGCAATATTAAAGGGTACCCCGAGAAAAATATCGGCGCTGCGCTGATACAACTGGCAGGAGAGTTTCCCTTCAGCCACATAAAACTGGAACAGGATATGACAGGGAGGCAGAGCCATCTTATCCAGATCACCCACATTCCATGCACTCACAATATGCCGGCGTGAATCCGGGTTGTTTTTAACAGACTCAACCACCCGGGTTATCTGATCGATGGATTTACCATCCGGAGCAGGCCATGAACGCCACTGATACCCATAAACAGGACCCAGCTCTCCCTTTTTATCCGCCCACTCATTCCAGATGTTTACGCCATGTTCATTCAGATAACGGATGTTTGTGTCCCCTCTAAGAAACCATAAGAGCTCATAAAGGATCGATTTATAATGCAATTTCTTCGTCGTCAGTAAAGGAAATCCATCTTCCAGATTAAACCTCATCTGATAGCCGAAGACACTGATGGTACCTGTTCCTGTACGGTCATGTTTTCTGATACCGTTCTGTAAAACATAATCACACAGATTAAGATATTGTTTCATAATTCATTCTGTTAATAGCCAATTCTTTCCAGACCTGATTCAGGCTAAGGACAAAGTTAAAAAAATAGATGTTTTAGCGGGAAGTAAGTTATTAACAGATAATCAATCTCACGTCATCGCATTATCTCTTCATCGCTTCCTCCACCTCTTTTATCCATTCCGCAATATCCCTGGTCACCTCTTCCGAAACATGCCCTTCCTGCATATATTCCTCCGGTTTACTTTTTCCAGTGCCTTTCATAAACAGATGATTCAGATCAGGATATAATTTAAAGGTTACCT
The DNA here is from genome assembly GCA_964383915.1 of uncultured Rikenellaceae bacterium. Classification (GTDB taxonomy): domain Bacteria; phylum Bacteroidota; class Bacteroidia; order Bacteroidales; family VadinHA17; genus DRPN01. The sequence continues at coordinate 27,879 of CAYLJE010000019.1, read as the reverse complement.
CCTTTTTATCTGCCAGTCCATTTTTCCATCCTTCAAAATCTTCCAAAGTAACCTGATAATCTCTTTTTCCCTGAAGTATCAGTAGTGGTTTATTTATTTTCTCAGCCGTCTTCACAGGATCATATTTCCTCAGATCGAGCCAGTAAGAAGCATTGAGTTGCAAAGGCAGTTTGGTTCTCGGATAGTCCGGTGTCAGGGTACTGTCTTTCACATGACGTATTTCCTCCCGTAAGATATTCAATTGCATACTATCATCAGAAGACATTCCATCAAGTGAAAAGATATAGGTCATCTGTTCGAGGATCAAATCCTCCAGGGGTCTTGTGTTTCCAGCCATTATAATGACCCCGCCAATATGTGGTAATTTTTCAGCTATCCGGGGAGCCAGATAACCTCCCAACGAGTGTCCCAGCAGAAACACACCGTCAGCTCCCGGAATAGCTTCAGCAACATGGACGGCGGAGATGGCATCATCTATGGTTTCGTCCCATACAGTTAGTTGATCCGGATTCATCTCGCGGCCATACTCATAGGTGCGTTTATCATACCGGAGCACAGCTACCCCGTTTGAGGATAAACCGTATGCCAGATCCCTGAAAACTTTGTTGGGACCAATGGTTTCATCCTGGTCATTGGGACCGGAACCATGCACCAAAACAACCACCGGATAAATCTGCATAGATACTGGTGTTGTAAGCTCTCCGTGCAAAACATATTTTCCCGTTTTAACTTCTACCGGCTCTCTGTGGAATTTTGTAGTATCTGCATACGAAGGCAGAGGATAAGCAAAATGTCTGGCTGGCAAAAAAAACAATCCGGCAATTTTTTGATTCACCGCATAAACCAGTTTCATGTCCAACAGTGCATGTTTAAAACGACAGGTTAGATAGACAATAAAATATTGTTTGTAATTTTCTGTCGAATATTTCTCGAATTTCTGATAGGGGCCAACCTGTTTCTGCAACGTTTCCCAAACCTGTTCCAGAACAGGCGCCGGCATTTTACTTAAAACAACCGAATCAAACTGTTGAACAGCCTGTGCATAATTATGTCCCTCCATATCTTTCAGGAAATCCTTTGCTTGTATGACTCTGATATCCGGCATCTGTGAAAAAATACTTTGGATCAACAGCAACCCGACCAAAATCAGAAGCCCTTTTCTAATGAATGTCCTCTTTTTCATGAGTATAAAATTAACAAACAAGAAAATAAAATAGTTATTTTTTCTTTAATATTCCAACCCAACCACCTCCATCATCCATATAAAGAGATAATTTCTGACCGGATGGTATTATTTTCTCGGATTTTTTGTAATCTGACGCATACCGGTCGGAGTTGATCCCATCCCGATAGATAGTTATGTGATAGGTACCGGTCGGTAAAAATGAAAGATTAATATCTATCGTCCTTTTCCCCGGGCCGTTCATAGCTCCGATATACCAGATATCTCCTTTTCTCCTGGCTACCACAACAAATTTTCCGACCTCCCCCTGTAAAGCATGGGTTTCATCCCAGGTAACCGGCATATGTGAAATAAAGTCCAGACAATCCGGTTCACGGAGATAATTGGAAGGACTATCTGCCATCATCTGCAAAGGACTTTCATACACTACATACATTGCTAATTGATGTACGCGTGTTCCCATACTCATCGGACGATCGAAGGATACTAAGAAATTTTTCGCATGAGCATTGACCATGGCCCCGGGCGTAAAATCCATAGGACCGGCGGTCATCCGTATAAAAGGAACAGTAACCGTGTGGGCAGGTGTGATCTCTTTACTCCATTTGTTCCATTCCATGCCGCGAACCCCTTCCCTGCTGATGACATTGGGATACTCCCTATGCAGACCGCAAGGTTTATACGCTCCGTGAAAATCAACTAACATATGCCGTTCGGCAGCTTCCCGGGCAACTTTCCTGTAATAGTTAACCATCCACTGATCATCACGTTGCATAAAATCCACTTTGATCCCTTTCACGCCCCATTTCTCAAACTGGTTAAGGGCTTCCTCCAATTGGTCATCCAATGTTTTCCATACCACCCACAGGATAATCCCCACATTTTTCTCCTTACTATACCGCATCAGCTCTTCCATATCCACATCCGGATTGATATCCAACAGATTACCCGGTTTATACCAGCCTTCATCCAGTATGATATAAGGGATCCCGTAAGCAGAGGCAAAGTCGATGAAATATTTATAGGTTTTGGTATTGACGCCGGATTTAAAATCCACCCCGTAAACATTGAGGGCATTCCACCAGTCCCATGCCACCAAACCCGGTTTTATCCAGGAAGGATTTTTTATCTTTTGAGGAGCTGCCAGTTTATAAACTAACTCGTTCTCAAGCAGATCTTTTGCTTTAGGGACAATAACCATTACCCTCCAGGGGAAAACACGATTGCCTGAGGTACGTGCCAAATAATCCGCCCGTACCACAGGCTTAACATTACGGTCTTTTATCTGTATTGTTTTCAGGGGATAATGCGGAAATATTCCTTTGATCTCATTGCCCCCGGTGCCGTTGATCCACATGCCGGGGTAATCATTCAGATCTGACTCTGTCAATAAAACCTCCGGGCCTCCGGGTATTTCAAACAAAGCAGGCAGACTGGCCCTATCTCCCGGCTGGATATCCGCAATACCCAGGTGAATATATGACCGCTCATTATGCGAAAAAAAACTTTCTTCACGGGGATAAAAAGAGGAGGTGCCGTCCGGAAAGTCAAAACGAGCCGTTTCTGCCCTTACGGTGACCGAATCCGGAAGATGTGTAATAAACCGGTAAGCAGCCCCATCGTTAAATAATCTGAAGATGAGATCATATCCTTTTCGGAATTTCAGGATGATCTGGTTATAATTGTTCCGTACAGCACTGTTCTTAGCAGGTACTGCAGGATGGAGAATTTCATCTTTCTGAGAACGGAGTATTTGTTTTAACCTGGGTTTTGGAGCCGGAATAACCCTATCCACAAGATCCATAGAAAGTCCGGGAACAATTATGGCGGTTTTACCATCCCGTGTAATCGTAAAAGAGACTTTCTCCCCCACGGTTACGGTAAGCACCATTTGACTGTCGGGAGAGACCAGGGTATATTCCTTTGCTGAAACAAAGTAAAAACCCCAGACAGACCCCAGTATAAACAATAATATTCTCTTCATAACACTTTATTTTTTAATGTTTTTCCAACACATAATTGATTCCTCTTTCCTCCAGATAACGGAGGATAGAATAAAAGATTTCTTCATTCCCCGCAATAATCTCAGGAGGGATCATCCCTTCTTCTTTAATTTTCCCCTCCAACATAAGGGTGGCTATGGAGGTACAGGTAAAACCGGTTGTCCGGGCCATGGAAATCATTTGTTTTTCCCGGTCGAATTTATCGAACATGGTATAAATAAATTTTCTCTTCCTGCCTTCCTGGCGTCCTGAAATTTCCACCCGCATGACCGTAAAATCTTCTTCTCCCGGCTTCAGTTTCCATTTCGGGAACAACAAACGGGCTGTGACATCAATGGGACGGATTTTTTTCCCGTTCACATCGATCTCCTCATAAGAGAAAAAACCACTCTCCCGAAGGACTTTTAAATATTCTATGGTTCCCGGGAAACGCAGTGTTTTTTCAATCATATTGGGCACATTCATTGTTTTGAGCAAGGTACGCAGACCATCAGAGTTCCATGCTTCCAGGGTCCCTATACCCTCAAAATCAAGATATTCCTGATCAGAGAGAGCCGGTTTTACCATTAATTTTCCATTTTCAATATAGCGGGCCGGCCTGACATATTCCTCAATCACATCTATCGGTGAGAAAACCGCTTTATATTCAAAAGGCCATTCCCGTATCATCGGAAGTCCGCCCACATAACAAGCATAGCTTTCCACCTCCATTTTTGTCGTATAGTATCCGAGAAAGATATTACTCATACCGGGAGCTACCCCACTGTCAATAACCACAGACACATGATGTTTCCTGGCTTCTTCATCAAGCAGGAAAGGATCCTGCGGAAAAAAGGAGATATCCACCATATTCTTACCAGCTTGTATAACTTGTTGCACTGTACGGAATCCCATATACCCGGGTACCGCACCAATGACCAGATCAAAATCCTTTACAATTTCCGGGATTGTTCCCACAACGGAAAGGTCGGCACGAATGGTATGTATCCCATATTGTGTCCCCAGCTCCTTCAGGGAAGCATCATTAATATCTACCGAGGTTACCTCATGGTGTGAAGCCATATCCATAGCCATAGCTCTTCCCACCAGTCCGGCCCCTAAAACAATGATTTTTTTTTCTTTCATCTGTTTATGATTTTTTTCTTAAGTCAAATAGAACGCTTAAAAATAAACACAAGGTCCAACAGACAATTTCAAAACCTCCCTGTGGAGGATCAGCCAAGAATCATCCCAATGATGGTAGCTGACAACAGGGAAACTATGGTTCCCCCCAGCAGTGCCCGCATCCCATATCGGGCCAGCAAGGATCGTTTATTCGGAGCAAGAGAACCAATCCCGCCAATTTGAATGCCAATGGAAGCAAAATTGGCAAAACCGCAAAGCATATAAGTAGCCATGATAATAGATTTGGGATCCTGGAAAACACTGGCAGCTTTCATCTTGGCCAGACTAATGTATCCCACAAATTCTGTCATGACGATTTTCTCGCCTAATAGTTGTCCTACCAAGGCTATATCCTGTTTAGCCACCCCAATCAGCCACATCAATGGAGCCAACAGATATCCCAGTAAAAACTGAAGGGATAATGCCTGATAATGATGATTTGAAACTTTATCAATCACCTCGTTCAGGGAAGTCCACTGTCCAAATTTCAAAAGAATATAGTTTATAAAAGCAATAAATGCCAGGAATACCAGCAACATAGCTGCTACATTGGCAGCTAGTTTCAGCCCCTGTATCGTTCCGTTGGAGATAGCATCCAACATATTATTTCCCGCTTTTTCTTTGGTAATATTAATATTGCTGTTGATTTCTTCGGTTTGGGGAACAAGAATTTTAGATACAACGACAGCACCCGGAACTGCCATTACAGAAGCAGCCAGAAGATGTTTGGCAAAAAGGAGTCGCTGGGCAGGATCACTGCCTCCCAGAAAACCAATATAGGCTGCCAGCACCCCTCCCGCCAGGGTCGCCATCCCTCCAATCATTACCAGCAAAATCTCAGACTTATTCATCAAAGGGATATATTCTTTGATCAACAGAGGAGATTCCGTCTGTCCAAGAAAAATATTACCGGCTACCGAAAGGCTCTCAGCACCGGAAAGTTTTAAGGCTTTCGTCATAGCCCATGCCAGCCCATATACCACGATCTGAATAACCCCCCAGTAAAATAAAAGAGAAGTAAGAGCAGAAAAGAAAATAATCGTTGGCAAAATCTGAAAAGCAAAGATAGAACCAAACCTAGATGTATCCATCAGGCTACCGAAGAGAAAAGTGCTTCCTACGTTAGTGAAATCAAGGATCTTCACAAAGATTTTTCCCGTATATTCAAATGTAAGACGTACAACAGGAATATATAATATACTCACGGCCAGAAGCACCTGTATCGCCAAACCGGTAAAAACCACTTTCCAGGAAACAGCTTTCTTATTCGTACTAAATAAGTAGGTAATCAATATTAAAACAACCAACCCCAACAATCCCCTCAGGAGAGAAATAAGGGTGAATCCGCCGCCCATATCCTTTGATATCAATTGGGATGATCCGGAAGAAACCGGTTTTGGTGGCCGTTCTACGGCAGCGCGGGTTGTCAGTGAATCTGTATTCTGGTGAGCTACAACCCCTGCCTGTGGAACGGTTTGCTGTTGAGCACGGCTTAACAAAGGAGATGAAAAAAATAACAGAACAAATAAAACAAGAATCCTCATAGAGATAACGGCTTTATCATTTTAAACAAAATCCAGGAGAAAAATATATATGATATAACATCCCCTGTCCGGAAACATTCATGCTGTTGCTGATTACTGGTTCTGTTGCTCACGGCGTTTAATTTCATCCCGGATCAAGGAAGCTTTTTCATAATTCTCACTACGGATGGCCTGACTTAATAAATCTTTTAGTTCACGAATAGTAAGTTCTTTGAACTGGTTCGATTCGGATTGCATAGGATTCCCTTCTTCCATCCCCAAATCAATTTCTTCCTCTTCAGAATCCTGGACATCCAGTACAATTCCCGCCTGAGCCATAATTTCTTCCGTAGTATAGATGGGGCATTTAAAACGCAGTGCCAAAGCAATGGCATCAGAGGTACGTGCATCTACAACAATTTCTTTATCCCTGCCGGTACAGACAAGTTTACTGTAAAAGACCCCCTCTTCGAGCTTATATATCTCTACTTCCTGAATCTCTATATGAAACGCTCTCGCAAAATTATGGAACAAATCATGTGTCAGAGGTCTGGGAGGCTGTAATCCCTCCAGTTGAATAGCAATAGCCTGAGCTTCAAAGCCACCTATAATAATAGGTATCCGCCGATCCCCATTCTCCTCAGTTAATACCAGGGCATAAGCCCCCGACCGGGTCTGACTGTATGAAATCCCTAACACGTTCAGCTTAATTTTCGCCATACCTTATTGTATAATAAGGGACAATCCCTTTGTGTGGATTACAAATATAATGATTTCATTGGTTCAAATAATTATTTTATCAACAGGAACCCTTTGAAATAAATATTTGGTTGAAAATAGTTGAATCTAAATGAATTTTTATATTTTTGCAGTCCCAAAATATTTTACATTTTTAAAGCAAAAGATATGTTTGCTATTATTGAGGTTGCCGGACAACAATTTAAAGTAGAGAAAGATCAGAGCATTTTCGTTCACCGTTTGCAGGAAAAAGAGGGAGAAAAAATTACCCTGAATAAAGTTTTGCTGATAGAACAGGAAGGAACTACATCTGTCGGGATGCCAGTAGTCAAAGAATATCATGTCAAAGCCACTGTTCTGACACATCTGAAAGGAGACAAAGTAAAAGTTTTTAAGAAAAAACGCAGAAAAGGGTACCAGGTATTAAACGGACATCGTCAATATCTCACAGAGATCAAAATCGATGCTATTGAGAAACAGAAGACTGCTCCAAAAAAAGCAACTACAAAGAAACCGACCGCAACCAGCGTAAAAAAAACAGACAGAAAAACAGAAATACCTGAAAAAGCGACCACAAAAGCAACCGTTGCAACAAAGACAAAGAAGAGTAATGAGACAAAAACCAGCCTTAAGGACTCTGCCCCTAAAACCCCCAAGGCGACCGCTGCTAAAAAGAAACCAACACAGAAGATTGCCACTAAAACAGAAAAGGCCCCTATGACTGCCAAAGCCAAAACAACTTCAAAAAAACCCGGGACTAAGAAATCTTCAGACACAAAAGATACAAACAATAAAAAAGAGAGTAAATAATATTAAATATTACTGCTATGGCACACAAAAAAGGAGCAGGTAGCTCCAGAAACGGCCGGGAATCGGAAAGCAAACGGCTGGGCGTTAAACTTTTCGGCGGTCAATTCGCCCAAGCCGGAAACATCATCATCAGACAAAGAGGTACCCGCCACCACCCGGGTTTAAATGTCGGCATAGGGAATGACCATACCCTGTTCGCTCTGACAGATGGCATCGTGAAATTCAGAAAGAAAAAAAACAACAGATCCTATGTTTCCGTCATACCACCGGAAGAGATAAAGAAATAGTTTTTTTCATTTTTTTTTCTCCCGGGACATCACTTCTTTTTAAGTAAATGTTCCGGGAGTTTTTTTTAATTTGCACCCTCACTTAATCGTAAATAAACAATCATGTTGACTTTAAAATACATCCGGGAGAATCAGGAAAATATTGTTAAAAGACTTCGGATAAAAAATTTTGATGCTTCCGAACTGATCCCCCATATTCTTGAAGCAGATTCACACCGGCGTGCAATACAGACGGAAACAGATCGTAAACAGGCCGAAATGAATCTGAAATCAAAGGAAATCGGCTCCCTGTTCAAACAATCCAAAACAGAAAAAGCAAACAAAGGAAAACAAGAGGTTGCCATACTGAAAGATGAAATAAAACAACTAAATCGAAAATTGCAGGAAACCGAAGAAAAGCTAAATGATCTATTACTCCGCATCCCCAATGTTCCACATTCTTCTGTCCCTCCTGGAAAAGGAGAACCTGACAATGTGGAAATACGACACGGCGGAGCGTTACCCACGCTGGACAAAGATGCTTTACCTCACTGGGACCTGGGCAAGAAATATAATCTTATTAACTTCGATCTGGGAAACAAACTTACAGGAGCAGGATTCCCCGTATTTACCGGCAGGGGGGCGAAACTGGTACGTGCCCTGATCAGTTTCTTCCTGGATGAGGCAGAGAAAGCCGGCTACGTGGAAGTGTTGCCTCCTCTGATGGTTAATGAAGCCTCTGCTTTTGGTACAGGACAGCTCCCTGATAAAGAAGGTCAGATGTATCAACTGTCCACAGATCCATACTACCTGATCCCCACGGCTGAGGTCCCGATTACAAATATGTACCGTGATGTCATCCTGGAGGCTTCGGCTTTTCCGGTTAAAAACACGGCCTATACCCCTTGTTTCAGACGCGAAGCAGGATCTTACGGAAAAGATGTGCGTGGGTTGAACCGGGTACATCAGTTCGATAAAGTAGAGCTCGTTCAGATACAACATCCGGAGAAATCTTATGAGACGCTTAAAGAGATGGTCGGTTATGTGGAAAAACTACTGAATAAACTGAAGCTTCCTTACCGTATTATGAAACTATGCGGCGGAGATCTTTCTTTTACATCGGCCCTTACTTATGATTTTGAAGTGTTTGCTGCCGCCCAGGAAAAATGGCTAGAGGTAAGCTCTGTCTCTAACTTCGAGTCTTACCAGGCTAACCGGCTGAAGCTTCGTTATCGTGACCCTCTCACTAAAAAAACACACCTGGCTCATACTTTAAATGGCAGTGCTCTGGCACTGCCCAGGATCATTGCTGCCCTGCTGGAGAATAACCAGACCCCGGCAGGAATAAAAATTCCGGAAGTACTGGTTCCATATACACACTTCGATACTATCTCATAATCTCATACCTCCGGACAATTTACCGGGATGGAAAATACGCAGAAAAAAGCTTATCTGTATGCTGCAACAGCCATATTTTTCTGGTCCACAGTGGCTACTGTCTTTAAACTGGGACTAGAACATACAACACCATCCATCCTGTTACTATGGGCCAACGGCACTTCGGTCATCGTTTTTCTGACAATCATTCTTTACAAGAAAAAATTCTATCTTTTACGGCAACAAACAAAAAAAGACCTGCTCAGTTCAGCTATACTGGGACTGTTTAATCCTTTCGGCTATTATCTGATACTGTTCGAAGCTTACTCCCGCCTCCCTGCACAGATAGCCCAGCCTCTGAATATGATCTGGCCCATTATCCTGGTCTTCCTTTCCGGAATCATCCTAAAACAACCTATCAGACCTAAAAGCTATATAGCCCTGTTTATTAGCTTCATCGGGATTTTGTTCGTTTCTTCCCAGGGAGATCCATTGCGTTTCGCGCATACTGACATAATCGGTGTGACGCTGGCAGCCGGGAGTTCCGTCATCTGGGCTTTTTTCTGGATCTTCCACATGAAAGACCCACGCCGCGAGGAGATCAAGTTATTCACCAATTTTCTCTTTGCCTTTTTTTATATTTCACTATTTATTCTTTTATCAGGGAAACCTGTCATCCCCCCACCGGCAGCCCTCGCGGCAGGAATTTACTCCGGATTATTTGAAATGGGATTTACTTTTTTCTTCTGGCTGAAAGCATTACATCTTGCACGTACGACTGCTACCATAAGCAATCTCGTGTATCTTGCTCCCTTTTTATCTCTTATTTTTATTCATTATCTTGTGGGAGAAAAGATTTATCTGACTACTCTGTTTGGTTTAATTTTTATTACAGCAGGTATTATTTATCAAAATTATTCGTTAAAAAAACCGTTAGAAACGTAAAGTCAAAAATTATAACCATGAAACGATTCTCCAAAGGTTTTAACATCATACCTATTCTTTTTACGGGCTTTCTTTTCCTTTTTGTCTCCTGCCACAAGGAACCGATTCCTCCTCCTGAGCCCACCCCCACAGAAAAAGCCAGAAACGAACTTTACAATATCATGCAAGACTGGTACCTGTGGTATGATAAAATGCCGGATGTAAATGTAGATAATTATGATTCCCCTGAAGCATTGTTGGAAGCACTTCGTTACAAACCATTGGATAAATGGAGTTTTGTAGCTGACAAATCTGTTTTTGAAAGTTATTTCCAGGCCGGGGAATACCTGGGCTTCGGTTATGGCTATTCTTATGATGAACAGGGCAATATCTACGTCACCTTTGTATTCAAAGATTCGCCCCTTTATGGGTATGGCGTCAGACGCGGATGGAGAATTACGGCTGTGGATGATCAGATACTATCTCCTTTCGAAGATATTTCCCCTTTGATGGGAAAAGACGAGGCCGGCATACAAAAAAAACTGACTTTCGTTGAACCGGATAGTTCAACGGCTTCTTTTACCGTCACAAAAGACACCATCCGGATCAATGCCGTGCTGGCTTGTGACACCTTACACGTGGATGATAAAATCGTCGGGCATCTGGTTTTTCAAACCTTCGTAGAGACTGCCATAGCCGAGCTGGATAGTGCTTTTCAGTATTTACAATCGGTGGGGGCAAGCGAACTGATTGTTGACCTGCGATACAATGGCGGGGGAAGTATGGATGTAGCTGATAAATTAGCCAGCCTGATCGCCGGCACCTCCAACAAAGACAATGTATTTATCCGCTTAATACACAATGACAAGCAAACCGCCTACAATACGGATATAAAACTTACCGGCGAAAACGATGCACTTTCCTTAAACCGGGTTGTTTTCATCACCAGCAAAGGCAGTGCTTCGGCCAGTGAAGCTGTTATCAACGGACTGAAACCTTATATGAACGTTTCCCTCATAGGGGACAGAACCTATGGAAAACCCGTGGGTATGCATTCCTGGGCCTCTCACTATTCTGATTATGTGTTTGTCCCCATTAGTTTTAAATTGATCAACTTCAACGGTGACGGAGACTATTATGACGGGCTCCCCGCCGATGATTATGCCCCTGATGGTCTGTCCTATGGGTTCAACGACAGGCATGAGCCCCGGCTACATGATGCCATCCTTTATCTTGAGACAGGAGTATATCCAAACCCGGGCCAACAAAAGTCGTTGACCTTACTCCCTGTATGGAAAGGCTTACGTGCTGAAATTGGAGCCTTGTAACCTTTTATCTACAAGCAGATCATGATTGTTAAAGAAAAAATAATCCTTGGCGTTGATCCGGGTACTACCTATACCGGTTACGGAATTATGCATGTCAAGGATAATAAACTGTTTGTAATGGCCCTGGGGGTGATTGACCTGCGAAAAGATGCCTCCCATTTTCTAAAACTCAAACGTATATTTGACAGGATACTGTCGCTGATTGACACTTACCATCCTGATGAGCTGGCTATAGAAGCTCCTTTTTACGGGAAGAATGTTCAGTCTATGCTTAAACTGGGAAGGGCACAGGGAGCGGCCATTGCTGCGGGCCTTCACAGAGATTTGCCTATTTTTGAATATGCCCCGCGAAAAATAAAAATGGCTATTACAGGAAAAGGAAATGCCTCCAAAGAACAGGTGGCTTCCATGCTGATGCATATACTTCACTTTTACGAAACGCCTTCCAAACTCGACGCCACGGATGCCTTGGCTGCTGCTGTCTGTCACCACTTCCAGCACCAGGAACTCAGAAATTCCGGCCATGCCAAAAGCTGGAAAGACTTTATCAATAAAAATAAAAACAGGGTCACCGACTGACCCGGCACCCACTCCACATTACTCACTCCTCTAACGCCTGGTGTATTTTCTCAGCAATCTCCAGGAATCGTTCATCCGTAAGATTAAGTTTGGGCCGGGAGAAACTGATATCTGCCTCCGAATTGATCGGGATCAGATGAATATGGGCGTGGGGAACCTCAAGGCCCAGCACTGCTACTCCGATTCTTTTGCAAGGCACCACTTTCTCAATGGCACGGGCTATTTTTTTTGAAAAGACTATCATCCCGGCCAGCAGGTCATCCTCCAGATCGAATAGATAATCTGTTTCCTGCTTGGAGATAACCAGTGTATGTCCTTCAGCCAACGGATGGATATCCAGAAAGGCATAGTAATGCGCATTTTCGGCAATCTTATATGAGGGAATCTCTCCCCGGACAATTTTGGTAAATATTGTACTCATAACCGTAAGGATCTTTATATGGATATTTCAATAATTTCCAAAGATATCGTTCCGGAAGGAACGGCAACCGCTACCTTGTCCCCCACCTTCTTACCGATCAGAGCCTTCGCTATAGGGGTTTTTATAGACAACTTCCCTATTCTTAAATCCGCTTCACTCTCTGAAACAAGCATATATTTCATTATTTGTCCGTTTTCCAGATTTTTGATTTTCACCTTGTTCAATATCTGCACAGCAGAAGTATCTACCTTTGACTCGTCAATTACTCTGGCATTCATAATCACAGTCTCCAGCTTGGATATCTTCATCTCCAGCATCCCCTGAGCTTCTTTGGCTGCATCATATTCTGCATTTTCAGACAAATCTCCTTTATCTCTTGCTTCAGCTATCTGTCTGGAAATTTCCGGCCGCTCAACACGGGTCATACGTTCCAGTTCTTTTTTTAACTTACGTAAACCTTCCTCAGTAATATAAGAAACCTCAGCCATTTTTATAATATTTAATTGGGACCAATGAAACAAAAACAAAAAGAATTCCGCTTTTCAGGAACTCTTTTTTGCCTCGCTAAATGATAAAACTTTTATTACGGCGTAAAGATAAAAATTATTTTTCTATTATTAAAAATTTGTATTAGAAATATTTACGATCAAGTATTTCCGAATAAATGATCGCCTTCTCGGCATCAAAATCCTCTACCATATTCTCTAAAAAGGTTTCATCTCCCTCTTGCTGATCTAATATCTGGCTATTTACATGATCTTTCCCCCCTCTGGCCCTTTCATCATTCTCAGTGTCTGATTTATCAGCATTCCCTTTCCCCGTCGAAAAAGCTGAAATACCTTCTTCCTCCGGCGGGAGAAATGTTTCCTGATCCATTTTCTCTTCAGCAGATTTTTCCGATGAATCGGGCTCATCAAAATAATCACCTGATAAATCCTCTCGTTCCGGTTCTGCTTTCTGATCCAGTAATACATCCGTCAGACTGGTGCCTGTAAAGATTTTTCCAAAAGGAGAAACCGCATCTTCTGCAGCAGGGGTCCCGGCCTCCTTTTCATCACCTGAAACACTTTTTAGTGGTTTCTTTTTTTTAAACCCGCCCACCAGAAAAATGATCAAAAGTACCAGCAGGTATATAAATATGCTGTATTTATTACTCATGACTTATTTTTTTATGTTTCTTTTTCTTCTTCTTTCCTTTAAGGGAAAATAATTTATTGAAAAATGAACTTTTTTCCCCTTCATTGAATTCCATCGCCTCTTTTTTCGTTTGTTTCATACGTGTCTGCGTCTTTTTGGTCTGCATCTTGTGTCGCCTTTCCACCACTTTCTTCCGGGCTTTTTCATAGTCTTTTTTCTGCTGTTTCTTAACTTTCTCAGCTTTTTTCTGTGCTTTGGAAACCTTTGGAGAAACCTTTGTCTTCATCACTTTCTGCTGTTTCGCTTTTCCAAACAGCCCGGTCTTCGGCTTTTGCCCGGCAAGCACTAAGGGAAGAAACACCATAACAACCATCAAAATCCATCTATTCATTCGAAATTTCATTAGCTTTGCACTCTAAAACATATTTTATGAAGGACAGACCCCGTTTTACCTATTCAAAGGTAATTATTTTTTCTGTAATTATTGTGCTGACTTTCCAACTGTATTCCTGCAAAAACAATAACCAGTCTATCATTCCGTATGTATATGTAGATTTTACAATAAACCTGAATGATCCGATGTTCAATGTCCTGAATGCTCCCGGGAATGCGGTCATTATTACAAGCAGCTATGCGGGGACACGTTCAGCAGGATATAATAACCACGGGATTATTGTGTACCGGTACTCTGAAGATATATTTTATGCTTTTGACCGTACCTGCCCTTTTGAAGAATCCAAAGACCAGGCAGTAAATATTGAAAATACCGGAGATATAACGGCAGAATGCCCGCACTGTCATACCGAATATGTATTACCGAGTCTTGGTTACCCCGATAAAGGACCCGGCCATTATCCCTTAAAACAATACAAAACTTCTTTTGACGGGGTAAATGTCCATGTTTACAACTAATCGTTATCGATCATTTTAATAGCGGTAATGATCTGCTTTATAAGGGCCTTCCTGAGGAACCCCGATATAAGCGGCCTGTTCGGGAGAGAGTTTTGTAAGTTTTACTCCCAGTTGAGGCAGATGAAACCGTGCTACTTCCTCATCCAGATGTTTCGGCAAACGGTAGACGCCGACCTCATGTTTATTTTTCCATAACTCAATCTGTGCCAGTGTTTGATTAGAGAAAGAATTACTCATCACAAAGGAAGGATGGCCGGTAGCACAACCCAGGTTTACCAGACGTCCTTCGGCCAGTAAGATAATCGAGTGTCCGTCGGGGAAAATATACTGGTCCACCTGTGGTTTGATATTCACTCTTTTGATGCCGGGATAATTATCCAGTTCATCAACCTGAATTTCGTTATCAAAATGACCAATATTACATACAATAGCCTGGTCTTTCATCCGGGCCATATGATCAATAGTGATCACATCCCTGCTGCCGGTGGCTGTCACATAAATATTTCCGATTCCCAGTGCATCTTCCACCGTTTTCACCTCAAATCCTTCCATAGCTGCCTGCAAAGCACAAATCGGGTCTATCTCGGTGATAATTACCCGTGCGCCAAAATTACGCATAGAACTAGCCGATCCTTTACCAACATCACCATAGCCACAAACCACAACCACTTTCCCTGCCAGCATAATATCCGTTGCCCGCTTTATTCCGTCGGCCAGGGATTCACGGCAACCGTACAGGTTATCAAATTTTGACTTGGTTACCGAATCATTCACATTAATGGCCGGCACCAACAGTTCATGCCGGTCTCTCATCTGGTAAAGCCGGTGTACGCCCGTGGTCGTCTCTTCGGACACCCCTTTCCACGCTGTCACCAGACGGTGCCATTTCGTCGGATCTTCCTGATAGAGGCGGCGCAAAGTATCCAGGATAATCTGCTCTTCTTTATTAGATCCTTTTTGATCCAGCAGAGAAGGATCCTCTTCAATTTGATATCCTTTATGTATGATCAGGGTAGCATCTCCGCCATCGTCCACCACCAGGTTGGGCCCTTTCCCCCCCGGAAAAGACAAGGCCTGTGTCGTACTCCACCAATACTCCTCAAGGGTTTCTCCTTTCCAGGCAAAAACAGGGATGCCTCTTTCTGCCATGGCGGCTGCCGCATGATCCTGCGTAGAAAATATATTACAACTGGCCCACCTGACATCGGCCCCCAGGGTAACCAGGGTTTCCATCAGTACAGCCGTTTGAATAGTCATATGAAGTGAGCCTGTAATCCGGGCTCCTGCCAAAGGCTTTTCTTTGGCATATTTTTCTCTTACAGTCATTAATCCCGGCATTTCTTTCTCTGCCAGTTCTATCTCCTTACGGCCAAAAGGGGCAAGTGATATATCTTTAATCTTATAAGGTAATGTCGATACCATAGACTCTGTTATCTTCATTTTATCTGATTTTTAATGGTGTGCTGCAAAATTAATATTATTTTTTATCCTGTAATATTTTCAAGGTGATCTCTTTATCCTTTTTTAACTGTTGTGCCAGGTCTTCTATTTTATCAAATTTCCGCTCGTCACGGATACGCTCCAGAAAAGTCACCGTCACATCCTGACTATATATATCTCCGTGAAAATCAAAAATATGAACTTCGATAGTCTTTTCCGGTGGGCCCTGGTTTACCGTTGGACGGAATCCGATATTCAGCATCCCCCCGTATTTTTTCCCGGATAAAAAAACATGTACTGCATATACCCCGTCGCCAGGAATCAATTTATGCTCATCATCAGCACGGATATTCGCCGTGGGAAATCCTATGCTCCTGCCAATTCTTTTCCCGCTTACGATCCTTCCAATGATAAAGAAGGGGTACCCTAAATATTTTTCTGCCAGACGGACATCTCCGCTCCACAATATTTCACGTATCAAAGAGGAACTGACGGCTTTCCTGTCAATTTTCTTTGCTTCCACCCTGACCACATCAAAAGCCAGCTTTCTCCCACAGTCTCTGATCTTTTCAAAATCACCTTCCCTGTCTTTCCCAAACACATGGTTAAATCCCATCACCAGCGTATGGATATGCATTTTCTCAACCAGAATGTTTTCTACAAACTCACAGGCTGTCATGTTACGCAGGTCCTCCGAGAATGGCAAAATAATGAGATGGTCTATTCCACAATCTTCCAGCAATTCCTGCTTCCCTTTCAGGGTTGAGAGATACTTCAGTTTTTCAGGCTGATGATTCAGGACAATCCGTGGATGTGGCCAAAAAGTCATGATCACTGTTTCTCCCGGTATCCGGGAAGCAATTTCCTTCATCCGATCAAACAAATAACGGTGACCACGATGAACGCCATCAAAAACTCCAATACTAACAACCGGATCACTGATTTCCAGATTATCTAAAGTATAATGAACTTCCATGAAAACAAAACTTGCTTAAAAAACGGCACAAAGTTAACAAAAGAACAAAATTACTTCGTCATTCTTGTACTCTTTATTTCGTTACAAATCCTTAAAACGAAAATCCTGGTATTTTTTGTTACTTTCGTATATACACACTGAACCTGATAACCCATGAAAATTCCTGATTATGTAAAACGTGATCCCTGGCTCCAACCTTATACAGATGTGATTCTGGGACGGTCGAAAAGACTCCTTCTGGTGAAGGAAGAACTTACGGAAAACAAATGTCTTGCTGATTTTGCCAGAGGACATCATTTTTTCGGACTTCATAAACAAAAAAAATTCTGGGTTTTCAGGGAATGGGCTCCCAACGCCACAAATATCTACTTTTTGTGTGAACAATCCGGGTGGAAAGAATCAGAAGATTTTCGTCTGCAAGCCAGGGAAAACGGAAAATGGGAAATCCATATTCCGCTTGACCGGCTACATCATAAAGATTTATATCACCTATCCGTACATTGGGAAGAAGGACAGGGAGAAAGAATCCCTTCTTATGCCACACGGGTCATACAGGATAAAGAAACAAAACTGTTTAACGCCCAGGTATGGGACCCTGAAGATCCCTATATAATGAGAATAAAAAACTTCACCCCCCCTGAAAAAACTCCTTTTATCTACGAGGCACATATCGGCATGAGCAGTGAAAAAGAGAAGATTGCCGGCTACACAGAATTCAAGGATAATATTCTACCCTATATCATCGAATCAGGATACAATACCATCCAGCTCATGGCCATACAGGAACATCCTTATTACGGTTCGTTCGGATATCATGTATCCAGTTTCTTTGCTGCCTCTTCTCGTTTCGGCACCCCTGATGAGCTCAAGTCCCTGATTGACACCGCACACCAAAAGGGTATCCGTGTGATCATGGATATTGTTCATTCACATTCTGTTAGAAATGAAGTCGAAGGCCTTGGCCGTTTTGATGGAACACGGGAACAATATTTTCATGGAGGCATCCGCGGGGAACATCCGGCCTGGAATTCCCTGTGTTTTAATTACGGTAAACACGAAGTGCTGCATTTCCTCCTTTCCAACTGTCATTACTGGCTGGAAGAATATCGGTTTGACGGATTCCGTTTCGACGGGATAACCTCCATGTTGTATTTGGATCACGGGCTGGGTAGAGACTTCACTTCTTACGATAATTATTACAACGGAGAACAGGATGAAGATGCCATTATCTACCTTACCCTGGCTAATGAAATGATTCACAGGGTCAACCCTTACGCACTCACCATCGCCGAAGAGATGAGTGGCATGCCAGGGCTGGCCGTGTCAAATAAAGACGGGGGGATAGGCTTTGATTATCGTCTGGCTATGGGGGTTCCTGATTTCTGGATCAAGCTGATAAAAGAAGTCCCCGATGAATATTGGAACGTCAGCAAGATATACCATGAACTAAGTAATCACCGGGAAGATGAGAAAACCATCTCCTATGCTGAATCTCACGATCAGGCTCTTGTTGGGGACAAAACCATTGCTTTCCGTCTGATGGATAAAGAAATGTATTTTCATATGTCCAAAAAAGATCAGAATCTGATCATCGACCGGGGCATGGCTTTACATAAAATGATCCGGCTGGTCACCGCGGCCACCGCGGGAGGAGGTTATCTGAACTTCATGGGCAATGAATTCGGTCATCCTGAATGGATCGATTTCCCGCGGGAAGGAAATAACTGGTCCTTCAAATATGCCCGCCGCCAATGGAATCTGGTATATGATGAAAACCTTCACTATCATGAGCTGGGCACATTCGACAGGAAAATGACAGGACTCTTGCGGAAAGAAAATATCTACGAAGTCCTGCTCCCGTTTTTTATCACAGCTAATGAACCAGACCAGGTTTTGGCATTCTCCAGAAAAGACCTTTTATTCATTTTTAATTTTAACCCCGTTCAATCTTTTACTGACTACGGAATCCCCGTCGGGAGTGGAAAATACCGGATTATGCTAAATACGGACTCCCCGGAATTCGGAGGGCAGGGACGTATTGATGAATCCCTCGATTATCCCGTTGTTAAATACGGAAAGTGGTATTCGTCAGATCCTTTTTATTTAAAACTATACCTGCCGGCACGTACCGCGCTTGTTCTGAAACGTCTGTTGCCCAGGCCCGTTCATTAATACCACTTACTACAAGGTATTTATCGTAGGATACTATATCCAGCGTACCAGATTAAAGTCCTGCGGATGAGACAATAACTTATGTTTTGGAACAATACGAAGGTTATAAAAGAAGTAACCGGGAGTGGTAGGTGTGACGCTGATAGAATAATATGCTTTTGACCCTTCCTGTTTGACGAAATCAAAAGACTGTTTAAACACCATAAAAATACTCCCGTTTTTATCCAAATCCGTAACTACAAGTTCCAGATCAATCCACTGCGGCAGGATCTCATGCAGATCCATCACCACAGACCCGGTGTAATTCTCTCCTACCCTGTAGGCAGGTTGGCCTTTTTCGGCAAATTGCACCGAAAGCACCTCGATATTTTCTATATTACTATATACCTGATATTTCCATAAAGCCAGCAACCGGGCATTCTCAAATCTGTTTTGCAAGAGTATTTTGCTCCGTTCAAACATCTTCGTATAATACCTTTCATAATAATCCCTCATCATCCGCTGCATCGTAAAGCGGGGAGCAATCTCCAGCAGGTTTTTTTTGATGGCTTTCACCCATCCTGTGGGGATCCCTTTGGCATTCCGTTTATAATAAAGAGGGATAATCTCTGTTTCCAGGATATTATAAATCATCTCGGCATCCAGCTCATCCTGGAAGTCCTGATTTTGATATGTTTTTTCCTGTGGCAAGGCCCAACCCGCACCGTGGACATACCCTTCCACCCACCAACCATCCAGCACACTGAAGTGTAAACTCCCGTTCATTACAGCCTTTTCTCCACTGGTGCCGGAAGCCTCAAGCGGACGGGTGGGCGTATTTAACCAGATATCCACGCCCTGCACAAGTTTCGAGGCCAGTTCCATATCATAATCCTCCAGAAATAAAATCCTTCCTTTAAACGCAGGAAGATAAGAAATTTTGAAAATTTCACGGATCAGTTTTTTCCCTTCCTCATCCTGCGGATGTGCTTTCCCTGCAAAAATAAATTGAACAGGCCGGTCTTTCCCGTTTACAATACTTTTTAATCTTTCAATATCTTTAAAAAGCAAGGTCCCTCTTTTATAGGATGCAAATCGTCTGGCAAATCCTATGGTTAAAGCATCTTCACTAAGCTTCTGATTGATCTCCATAAGCTTTTTGGGAGATTCATAGCGGCGGGTACCGTTTTTGGTAAACCGCTCCCGGATATATTGGATCAGATCACTCTTCAGATGTTGTTTAAATTCCCATATACCGGGATCACCAATATCTTTAATTTTCTTCCATTCATCGGAAGAGGGGGTCAACACTCCTTGACAGTCTGTTTTTTCTTTCAGAAATTTCTTCCAGAGTCCGGATGCCCATGTTTGAAAATGAACCCCGTTGGTGACATAACCTATAGGCAACTCTTCCTTCAGAAACCCCGGCCATAATTCTTTAAACAGATCTTTGCTTACTTCTCCATGTAACTTGCTTACCCCGTTTATCTCTCCCGACAGATTAGCTGCCAGAAAACTCATATTGAATTTTTCATTTTGATCCCCCGGGCGCTTTTTCCCGATATTAATCAATTCATCCCATGAAATTTTTAAACGGCCAGGATAATGGGAAAGATACGTACGCAATAAGCTTTCATCAAAAACATCATGACCTGCCGGCACAGGGGTATGTGTTGTAAATAAGGTTGATCCCCTTACCACCTCACGGGCCTCAGCAAAAGATAAATGATCATCGTGAATCAGATGATTGATTCTTTCCAGCCCGATGAAGGCTGAATGGCCCTCGTTGCTATGGTAAATATCAGGTTTTATACCCAGGGTCCTCAGGGCACGTATTCCTCCCACACCCAGTAGCAACTCCTGCTTCAACCTGTTTTCCCGGTCCCCGCCATATAAATGATGAGTAATACTTCGGTCTCTTTCCTGATTTTCTTCAATATCCGTATCCAGCAGATAAAGAGAAATCCTTCCGACTTTGGCCTCCCAGATATTAGCAGTCACTGTACGTCCGGGAAACCCAATTTGTATTGATTTCCATTTACCATCCTGATCCTTTACCGGGGTCACCGGAACCCTGGAAAATTGTTCAGCTTCATAAAACTCCTGCTGATCTCCTTTGATACTTAGAACCTGCTTAAAATAACCATACCGGTACAACAATCCGATACCGGTCATGGGCCTGTTTTCATCACTGGCTTCTTTCAAATAATCTCCGGCAAGAATACCCAAACCCCCGGAATAAATTTTCAGGGAATTATGAAGCCCGAATTCCATACTGAAGTACGCCACATGAGGAAACTGTGAATCCGGTTTCTCATTCATATACTGTTTAAAATCATCCGCTATTTTATCCATGTAACTGAGGAAATTCTTATTTTTAGATATAGCCGTAAATCGTTTATAATCTACTTTTTCCAACAATAGAACGGGATTATGTCCACTCCTTTCCCAGGTCACCGGATCAATAGACTTCCATATCTCGCGTGCCTCATCATGCCATGACCACCAGAGATTTGCAGCCAGCTCTTCCAAGACTGTCAGGCGGGCAGGAAGCCGTGAATCGATAAACAAAGGTTTCCATTGGGGCGTTGTCAGGACAGTACGGGGCATGATCAGCGGGGCCTGCTCTGTCTGGGAGGACAATTCCATGGTACTGAACCGTTCATTAACTTTCTTTATAGCCAGATCATACGCCTCCATGTAATAGGAAATCAAACTCTTCCAACGCGCAGTATGAGAAATACGAAAAGCCTCTTCCCTGGCCAACTTCATTTCTGCCTGCGGCATTTTGCAATAAAGCTCCACGGTGGTACCCAGTTGCCGGATCACTTCCTCATCATTATCATCATTTCTCTCAATAATAGTAATACCACGATGGTGCACCGTAAAATGATTTTTTACCCATGCCCCGAAACCTGCCAGGTTCGTCGTTACAGCCGGCACATAGAAAGCAAGGCTTTCCAGCGGCGTATAACCCCAGGGTTCATAATAGGATGGAAATGCTGTTAAATCAAACCCGATCAACAGATCATAATAAGGTATATTAAAAATACCGTCATTGCCATTCAGATAAGACGGAACAAATACCACATGAATTTTGTTCCCATCCCTCTTGTCAAGTGCTTCGTGTTGCAACAACTGCATAATGGCATCCGTATCCCTGTTCCTCAGGTCATGTGTTAACAAAATATCGGAAGATTCCAGTATTCGGTTATCCTGCAGGGCTGCCAGCAGATCCTGACGGGGACCTGCATGATCGGCAGGGATCAGAATAAAAGCCACAACTTCTTTTTGCGCATTCATTTCCTTTAAATGAGCCAATGATTTAATGAATACATCGATTCCTTTGTTCCTGAATTCATATCTCCCGCTGATAGCAACCAGAAACGTATCTTCACCATATGTTTTCCGATGGAGTATCCCTGCTGTTTTCAACAATGCTTCTCGGGCCGTTTTCCTTTTTCCCCCGAAATGTTCTTTATCCGGGATAAAAGAATCATCAAAACCATTCGGAGTGACAAAGTCCACCTTTTTCCCCAGGAAATACGCACATTCACGGGCAGTTATCGAACTTACGGTCGTAAATACATCAGCCACCTGCCCCGACAGGGACTCCAGGGAATGCTTGGAGACAAGATTAAATTCACGGGCAATTTGGTAAGGCTTGAATTTCTCAATATTTTTGTACAACAAACGGTTGTTTCCGGCAATAGCACGTCCCAGGACTGTAGCATGCGTAATAAAAGCCGTCCCGATATGAGGAGCAGAACCATGCAAATAAAGGACACCAGCCCCCGTCATCCATTCATGAAACTGTGCGACGACATTCTCCTGGAACCCCAGGTTGAAATTGGTAAAACTTTCAATGACCCGGCCGGCAAAATAACCAAAGAGAGCCGGCTCAATATAATCCCACTGTCCCGACAAAGAGTCAAGTTTGAAATCTTCCCATAGTTTTTTAAAGATTTCATCCTTACGGGAAATAAAAGAATAAAAATCTATCAAAATAACCACCGGGTTCCCCTCTACATTCCACCGTCCTATGCGAACATTAAGTCCTTCACCGGCCGCCTGCTCACGCCAGGCCTGATATAAAGTGTCATCCGGCACAAACTCCCGGTGATCGCCATTATCCCTGATGATATCAGGTCCGATTAAAAAATATTGGTCCCCCAGCTCCTTAATCATTGAAGGGATTTTGGTGGTTATAACAGTATAAATTCCACCCACCTTATTACAAACTTCCCAACTTACTTCAAACAACGAATTTGGCTTCATATTTCTAAATGATTTTCCCCTTATTGATACTTTTCTCCTCGCCGGACTTCTTCATCCCGGCAAACAACTCACTGAAAATAAGCATACTGTTATTCTCCTGAAGAAGATGATTTTTTTCGGTTACTCCCAACTTTTCTTTTGCTGGCAGCAGATTTTGTTTTCCCTGTTTTTCCTTTGCCGGTTGTTCCGGTTTTCTGTGTATGGGGAACACTATGCCGGGAAGGTTCTCCCGACTTGTATTTTTTTAATTCCTTTTCATATTTTTCAATCTCTGTCTCTTTCTCTTTCAACAACCGTGTTAAACGGGTTAACCCGGGTGATTTTCCTTTATCCGGCACCGCTGTATTTACCCTGATCTCAAAATCAGTTAATACATTCATGTAATTAATAAATGCGTCATAGGGTGAATCATATGGATTAAAATAGGAATGTACAGCCCCATCTGAAAAAAACTTGGTACACATATAATAGAAATGATCACTTGCCTGTAGGTAATCCCAATCTTTTTTTACCTCCGTATCTTTGACTTTCTTAACCTTGTCCGACAGAGAATATAGTTTTTCAAAAGCCTCATTCTGCAGTTCATTTCCCAGCCAGGCAGTCAGGTCACGTTCTTCATCAGCCCAGGATATCGGGTGTGGTACAGAGATATCCGATACCGGCTGAAGTTCCTCCATCACCTCCAAAGGAGTCGCAAAAGTAAATGCAGTATGTCCCAGAACCTGTCCCGGTAACGCCTGTAGAAAATCAAATATTCCGGTTTCTTTCCACTGATGTTCTCCGAAAGTTTCATAATCCATAAACAAATTGACTACTTCCTCCCTGGCAGGGGTCTCCTGCAGCCAGGCGGCAAACTTTTCTGCTGTCAGGGGCCAATCAGCCCAGTTCCGGTCAGAAAACCGGAAAGCAATATCATCACTTAACCTGAAATTCTTTAGTAAAACTTTCAATCGGGGATTGATGGCATTACAATACAGATAATTGGGACTCTTCCATCCCAGGACATGTTTTGCTCCCTCTGTCAACATCCCGGCATACCCCATCTCAGCTACCGTAGCACCAATTTCATCAGAGTAAATAAGTTCGGTATTTCTGAAAACCCGGGGAGTTACCCCAAAATATTTTTTCATGGCCGCCCGGTGTTCTCTCACCTGTCTGACAAATTCCTCTTTGTTGGCAAGGGAAGCAAGAGAATGGGCATAAGTCTCCGACAAGAACTCAACATTCGGACGCCTGGCCAGCTCCCGAAATGATTTCAACACCTCCGGGGCATACAACTCAAACTGATCTATAGCCAGACCGGAAATAGAAAATGCAATTTTAAATTCTTTATTTTGATCCAGCAACTTTGAGATAATAGCATTGGC
This sequence comes from uncultured Rikenellaceae bacterium, assembly GCA_964383915.1. GTDB lineage: Bacteria > Bacteroidota > Bacteroidia > Bacteroidales > VadinHA17 > DRPN01. The sequence continues at coordinate 3,302 of CAYLJE010000019.1, read as the reverse complement.
AGGCACGTAAGATTTCTCTGCTACCTTTCTCATGATGCTTTCATTCAGGTAATCATCATAATAATAATGATCATTCCCTATATTAAAAAACCGGTATCTTCGCAACCTGAATGGTTGATGCACCTGAAAATATAAACATAATTTTTTCATGATATTTTTCTAACATTAAGTAGTCTTAACCAGCGATGTATAAATTTCTTTCACCTTACGGGCTGAATTTTCCCATTTTAACCGGGTCACTTCCTCTTTTCCGAACTTTCTGAACATATCTGTCAGAGCCGGATAATTCAACAAGCCATAAATAGCATCTGCCATGGCATCAATATCCCAGTAATTAACTTTTAAAGCATGGGTAAGAACCTCTGCCACTCCCGACTGATTGGAAATGATCACCGGCACGTTTGACTGCAGGGCCTCTAATGGAGAGATACCAAATGGTTCTGACACCGAAGGCATGACATAGACATCACTCAGGATAAGCATCTGATAGACATCATCCCCTTTTAGGAAGCCGGTAAAATGAAAATGGTTGGCAATTTTTTCTCTGGCTACCAGGGACACCATTTTTTCCATCATATCCCCGCTGCCAGCCATTACAAAATGCACATTGTTCATCTTCCGTAACACCCTGACAGCAGCTTCTACAAAATATTCAGGTCCTTTCTGCATGGTAATCCGGCCCAGGAAAGTAACAATTTTATCCGGAATACTACGCGCTAAGAAGTTTTCCTTTTTCAGGGTCAGTGGTTCTACTGCATTATAAACGGTGATTACTTTTTCCGGAGGGATATGATATTTTTCGATGATGGTTTTTCTTGTCAGGTTGCTGACAGCAATAATTTTGTCTGCAGCATCCATCCCCTTTTTCTCAATGGCATACACTTCAGGGTTTACATGTCCCCGGCTGCGGTCAAAATCTGTGGCGTGGACGTGAATGACCAACGGTTTTCCCGAGACACTTTTGGCAGCCATCCCTGCCGGATAAGCCAACCAGTCATGGGCATGAATCACATCAAATACATTTTCTTCAGCAATGACAGAAGCCACCAGTGCATACCGCGCTATTTCCTCCAACAATCCGCCACCATATTTTCCGGTGAAGGGCAAATGTCCTTTTTCATCTGTCTGAAGATACCATTTATTACCACCTGTCTCCTGCCTGGTCAGTCGCCAGAATTCTTCAGGGTCGGTATAGGTAACAATCCGCGAATTGACCTGAAGATAATCCATTTGCTTCTTTAACTCCTTAAAGTGATAAAGCTGTTTTTTGACACTCACTTCAGAAGCTCCCAACAGTTTTGCTTTCGACTGATCCTCATCCCCATAGGTTTTGGGCACCACGAAAGTAATCTCCACGCCACCAACAGCATATAATCCTTTTGTCAAGCCATAGCTTGCTGTCCCCAGCCCCCCTGAAATATGAGGGGGAAACTCCCAGCCAAACATCAGGATCTTCATGTCTCCTCCTTTCCTGATTTAGCTTCATTTTTATCAGGTAAAGTCTCCATCTCATCAAGGATCCTGAGTATCCGCAACATCTCAGCCACACTCCAGGCTTGAGAAATAGCCCCCCTGGCTTCATGTGGCGGATCTCCGTCATAGATCTCGGAAATACTTCCAATTCCGTGTCTGGACATTTCATCTTCAAAGCCAAAAATAAGTTTCCGCACTTTGGCAACGGCGCCACGCTTATACAATTTCAGCAGGCCTTCACAATAAGGTCCTAACAACCAAGGCCATACCGTTCCCTGATGATAGACTTTATCCCTTTGAGCCTGGGTGCCAATATAACGGCCTTTATATTCCGGATCTTCCGGAGATAAAGTCCGCAGCCCCCGTGGGGTTAATAGTTCTCTTTCCACTTTTTTCAACACCAGCCTTTTCATCTCATCATCCAGGGGACTATAAGACAGGAAAGTGGCAATAACCTGATTCGGTCTCACCCGCCAATCTGCTCCTTCTTCCGTATAACAATCGGCCAGATATTTATGCCGGTCATCCCAGAAAGAAACAATAAATGATTCTTTTATTTTCTCCGGAAATTCTTTCCACTGGTCAACAAAGGCTTCATCACCAAACTGTACTGCCAGATCCAGAACAAAGGAAACAGCATTATACCACAGGGCATTTATCTCGACAGGGTAGCCTATACGTGATGTAACCGGCACCCCATCAACTACGGCATCCATCCATGTAAGGGCTTTCCCGGGTTCTCCCGCATAAATCAGATAATTCCTCTCCATCCGTATCCCGTAGGATGTGCCCTTACGATAAGTCTGTAAAATCCTTTTCATCACCAGACCATACATTTTCCAGGCACCCTCCCTGTCTTTCGTAAAATGAACATATTGTTGTACATCCCAGAAAAACCATAGGGGAGCATCTACAGAGTTAAAAGCATAATCCCCCTCTTCCCCCATATTGGGGAACAGTCCTTCCTCACTCATATTGGAAATTTCCGTTTTCATAACACCGCGGAAATCCTTGTCATTATCCAGAACCAGGGTCAGTCCGGGCAATGAAATAAAAGTATCACGCCCCCAGCTGTCAAACCACGGAAAGCCTGCAATGATTTCAGTTTTTCCTTTATCATGTTTTACGAACTGCTGAGCAGAATTCACCAGACAGTTTCTGAATGAATTCCTGGGGGTACGCTTTTTCCGTTCATAAGTAAATATTCTTTTCAGGCCTCCGGGGGCTACCGCCTGTGTGGAAGCCGAAAAAACAATGCTTTCCCCTTTACGGATGGATAGCTCAAAATATCCCGGGACAAACAAATCTTCCTTATAATCATAGCCCCTTTCCTGTTCACGGATGTATTCAATATTATAATGCCAGTGAGGCACAGGAATAAATTCTGCCGGTTTATTAAATTGCATATACAAATAAGGAAATCCCTCATACATTTTGAGCCTTACTCCATTTTCAACATAGTCCACCCGCGTATTGGCATACATATTTGCATGGGTAAGTTCATGTCTGTTTCTAAAGGCAAGAAAAGGCTTAAACCGTAACCAGGTCTCTGAATGAGCTTCCTGCAATGTAAATTTAATCAACAACTGCTCCTTCCTTTCCACCAAAAGTTTTTCTTCCAACAAAACAACGCCCCCTACCCTGCGGGTAAGCTGTGGAATAACATCCGCATCAAAATCCCTGATATATTTATGCCCCCGTGGTTCATACAGATCCCCTTCGAATTTATGTACTCCCAGGTGAAATTCTTTCCCCCGTTGAATAACCGTTGTATCCAAACTGGATAATAATACATGCTGTTCCTCTCCGAAAGTTTCTACCGGGCAAAC
>CAYLJE010000018.1:11599-29949 GCA_964383915.1 uncultured Rikenellaceae bacterium | reverse complement strand
CTCTTTTCTTTCCTATTTCTCCTGGGACACAACATGTTGTGTCCCTACAATTTCTTTTCTTTTCTCTTCTGCCTTATTACTTTTGCCTTATTACTTTTGCCTTATTACTTTTTACTTATATCTAAACGTTATCCTACCCTTTGTCAGATCATAAGGGGACATTTCCACTTTCACCCGGTCTCCGGGAAGGATTTTAATATAATGCATCCTCATTTTCCCGGAAATATGAGCCGTAATGATATGACCATTTTCCAATTCCACACGGAACATCGCATTTGACAATGCTTCTATAATGGTACCATCCTGTTCTATTGGCGGTTGTTTTGCCATAATTATACTTATTGGTTCAATACCTTTTCAATATATTCATAAGTCGTAAGTACGTCGGCATGATTTTTTCTTACCGCCACCGCATATTCAAAATGCGCCGAAGGTTTTCTGTCGGCCGTATGAATGGTCCACCCGTCCTGATCCTGATAAACATCCTTCACTCCCATATTAATCATCGGTTCGATACAGATAACCATTCCTTCTTTCAGTTTGGGGCCTCTGCCACGTTTTCCATAATTCGGTACTTCAGGAGCTTCATGAAGATTTTTCCCCAGACCGTGACCTACCAGTTCCCGCACCACTGAGAAGTTAAAGCTTTCTGCATGATGCTGGACGGCGAAACCTATATCTCCAACCCTTTTCCCGGCAACGGCCTGTTCCACCCCTTTGAGCAAGCTCTCGCGCGTCACCCGCATAAGCAACAATTCCCGCTCATCTACCTCTCCAACAGCAAAGGTAAAAGCCGAATCTCCGTAAAACCCGTTTTTTATCACCCCACAATCCACAGAGATAATATCTCCCTCCTTCAGTTGATACCCCGAAGGAATCCCATGGACAACCTGATCATTCACCGAGGTGCAAAGGGTATTGGGGAACCCGCCATATCCCTTAAACCCGGGAACAGCATCATTATCCCGGATAAATGTTTCTGCAATAACATCCAGCTCGAGCGTTGTCACCCCCGGCCTTATATGTTTGGCTACCTCCGCAAGCGTCCGGGATACCAGCAAGTTGTTTTCCCGTAGAATTTCGATCTCTTCATTTGTCTTCAGCACTATCATCAAAAAACGTATTTATATTTAAATGGCAGCGGCGCCACCGGCACGGCCCTTAATCCTGCCGGTCTTCATCAAACCGTCGTAATGTCTCATCAACAAATGACTCTCAACTTGTTGTAACGTATCCAGGATCACCCCTACAAGAATCAGCAGGGAAGTTCCCCCATAAAACGTGGCAAACTGGTTAGAAACACCTATGTTAACGGCAATGGACGGAAGAATAGCAATGATAGCCAGGAAAATAGAACCTGGCAGCGTGATCCTCGACATGATTGTATCGAGAAACTCTGTGGTCTTCCGTCCTGGTTTCACCCCGGGGATAAAACCCCCGTTTTTCTTCAGATCTTCAGCCATTTGGGTAGGATTGATGGTGATAGCCGTATAAAAATAAGTAAATACAACAATCAAAAAAGCAACCACCACATTATACCAGAAACCATAAATATTAGAAAAAGCTGTAGAAAACCATCCGGCTTTTTCAGCCATTGCATTGACAAAAACCAGTGGAAGCATCATAATAGCCTGTGCAAAGATAATAGGCATCACCCCGGCAGCATTTACCTTCAATGGGATATATTGTCGTACACCGCCATACTGTCGGTTTCCCACAATTCTTTTAGCATACTGCACCGGGACACGCCTGGTACCCTGCACCAGGAGTATTGTCACCATTATTACGAAGAACCAAATAATCAACTCAACCAGGAAAGCAATTAATCCGCCGGCGCCATTCAGGCGCGCACCATATTCGGCTACCATCGAAAAGGGCAACCTGGCAATAATTCCAATCATAATAAGAATGGATATCCCATTCCCGATCCCTTTATCGGTAATCCTTTCCCCCATCCACATGACAAACATGGTTCCCGTAATCAGAATAATCGCAGAGAAAAGGGTAAAAAAAGTACCTTTTATAACAAAAGCGGATTCAGGCAGACGAGCATGCAGATTGGCCAGATAACTGGGAGCCTGCACTAACAGAATACCTACCGTGAGATAACGGGTAATCTGGTTAATTTTTCGTCTTCCACTCTCCCCTTCTTTCTGTAATCTTTGAAAATAAGGAATAGCTATACCCAGTAACTGAACGACGATGGAAGCAGATATATAGGGCATAATACCCAGGGCAAAAATTGAAGCCTGTGAAAAAGCTCCTCCGGAAAACATATCCAGCAGGCTCATGATGCCTGTGGATGTCTGTTGTTTCAAACCAGCCAGTTGAGAAGGATCAATACCCGGCAGGGTAATATATTTCCCCAGACGGTAGATTAACAGTATCCCCAGCGTAAATAAGATCCTGTTCCGGAGATCTTCAATCTTAAAAATATTTTTTATGGTCTCAATAAATGCTTTCATTGGGTTGTATCAGCTTTTCTTATAATTTAGTAACCGTTCCTTTGGCTTCTTCAATAGCTTTCCGCGCAGCCACAGAAAAAGCATGGGCTTTCACATCCAGTTTTCTTGTCAATGAACCGTTACCCAATATTTTAACTTTTGTATTTTTAGATACCAGCCCTGATTCGACAAGTGTTTCCACATCAATTCTATCGAGGTCTCTTTTGTCAGCAAGTTCCTGGAGACTTGTCAGGTTAATGGCTTTATATTCCACACGGTTACGGTTTTTAAATCCGTATTTGGGGACCCTTCGCTGCAGAGGCATCTGACCTCCTTCAAAACCAATCTTTTTAGAATACCCGGATCTGGATTTCTGTCCTTTATTACCCCGGGTGGAGGTGCCCCCTTTCCCGGAGCCCTGGCCCCGGGCAATACGTCTTTTCTTCCTAACAGATCCTTTTGCCGGTTTCAAATTACTTAAATCCATTATTTCAGCACTTAATAGTTAATTATTTTACTTCCTCAATTTTCACCAGATGGTTTACTTTTCTGACCATGCCCAGGATTTGCGGGGTAGCTTCCACTTCAACCGTAGCATGAACTTTCCGCAGACCCAGTGCCTGAAGGGTACGTTTCTGCCTTTCCGGACTTCCTATTTTGCTCTTTACCTGAGTAATTCTGACTTTTACCATTGTTGTTTATGCTAACCGTTGAACACTTTCTCTAAGTCCAGGTCACGTTGTTCTGCGACCATATATGCATCCCTCAAGTCAAGCAATGCCTGAAAGGTTGCTTTCACGAGGTTATGTGGATTTGACGAGCCTTTGGATTTGGCCAGTACATTTTTCACACCAATACTCTCAAGCACAGCCCGCATAGCACCTCCGGCTTTTACACCGGTTCCTTCAGAAGCCGGTTTGATAAATACTCTTGCGCCGCCATATTTGGCATATTGCACATGAGGGATGGTTCCGTGAAGAACAGGAACCTTAACTAGGTTTTTCTTGGCATCCTCTACCCCCTTGGCTATAGCAGTGGTCACTTCATTGGCTTTTCCAAGGCCATACCCGGCGATGCCGTCTTCGTTTCCAACTACAACGATAGCCGAAAAACTAAAATTACGTCCTCCTTTGGTAACTTTGGTTACCCTTTGGATGCTGACCAGTCTGTCTTTCAGTTCCAGATCGCTTGTTTTTACTTTTCTTATCCCGTTTGACATAATTTGTTTATCTTATCTTAAAAATTTAGTCCTCCTTTACGGGCGGCATCCGCCAGTTCTTTTACCCGTCCATGGAACAAATATCCATTACGGTCGAAAACCGCCTGGTTTATTCCTTTATCTTTTAATTTTCTGGCAATTAATTTTCCCACCAGGCCTGCCTGTTGTTTTTTATCACCCTTTCGTTTTTCCACCACTTCTTTTTCTCTGGAAGAAGCGCTGGTGAGAGTGACCCCCTTCAGATCATCAATTGCTTGTACATAGATCTGTTGGTTGCTTCTGAAAACCGACAGCCTCGGTTTTTCCGGAGTCCCGAAAACATGCTTACGGACTCTTCTTTTAATTCTTACTCTTCGCTCCAGTTTCGTTAATCCCATGGGTCTTTAATTAAAAATTATTAAACACTTGCAGTTTTCCCTGCTTTTCTTCTGATCTGTTCACCCACATACCGGATTCCTTTTCCTTTGTAAGGTTCAGGTTTTCTAAGCGAACGGATTTTGGCAGCCACATGTCCCAAAAGTTGCTTATCATAGCTTTTGAGGGTAATAATCGGATTACTGCGTCTTTCTGTTTTGGTTTCCACTTTGATCTCCTGCGGTAATTCAATCACGAAGTTGTGAGAATAACCAAGATAAAGGTCCAGCAGTTGACCACTGGCTTCGGCACGATATCCGACCCCAACAAGCTCCAGTTTAATTTCGAAACCTTTGGACACGCCGACGACCATATTGTTTACCAAAGAACGGTATAAACCGTGCATGGCTTTGTGTCTTTTCTGATCCGTGGGACGAAGCACCCTGATTTCATCATTTTTTATTTCAACAGAAATATCCGGATCAATTTTCTGTGTCAGCTCGCCCAAAGGTCCTTTTACCATCACCATCTTATCGCGGTATTCTACGGCAACTCCTTCAGGTATCTGTATTGGTAATTTTCCAATTCGTGACATGATTCTTCTCTTTTAGTAAACATAACACAATATTTCCCCCCCTACGTTCAGTTTCCGTGCCTCTTTGTCTGTCATCAACCCATTGGATGTTGACAGAATGGCTATCCCCAGTCCGTTCAACACCCTGGGGAGGTTCCTGGCATCAGCATATTTACGTAAGCCGGGACGACTGACACGTTGCAGCTTTTTGAAAGCAGGTATTTTGGTCTTGGGATGATATTTTACGGCTATCCTGATAATTCCCTGTTTCCCGTCCTCTTCGAATTTGTAATTCAGGATATATCCTTTGTCATATAAAATACGGGTAATGCTTTTTTTCATATTCGAAGCAGGGATATCCACAACTTTATGCCCGGCTTTGGCTGCATTACGTAATCTTGTTAAATAATCTGCTATTGGATCGGTTATCATTTCAATATTCTTTTCAACAGTTTTACAAACAAACGCTTACCAACTGGCTTTCCGTATTCCGGGGATCAGCCCCTGTGAGGCCATTTCCCTGAAAGTAATACGGCTCAACCCGAATTGGCGCATATAACCTTTGGGCCTTCCGGTCAATTTACACCGATTATGCAAACGGATAGGATTAGAATTGCGGGGTAAACGACTCATTCCGATATAATCCCCTTCTGCTTTCAGCTTTGCGCGCTTTCCGGCATATTTTAACACCAGTTTCTGACGTCTTCTCTCTCTGGCTTTCATTGATTCTTTTGCCATAGGTATTTATTTTTTTAAATCTTTAAATGGTATTCCAAATTCACGTAACAGGGCATAACCTTCTTCATCTGTTCTGGCAGTAGTTACAAAGGTCATCTCCAGCCCAAGGATTTTATTTATTTTATCGATATCAATTTCAGGGAAGATAATCTGTTCCCTGATACCCAAGGAATAATTCCCGTGGCCATCGAATTTATTGGAAACACCACGAAAGTCACGGATCCTAGGTAGGGCAACATTAATCAACCGTTCCAGAAATTCAAACATATTATCTCTTCTGAGGGTAACCTTAACGCCGATAGGCATTTTTTTCCTCAGTTTAAAATTAGAAATATCCTTGGTAGCCACTGTCTGAACAGCTTTCTGTCCTGCAATAGCAGTGATTTCCCGGGTACCCAGCTCAATGAGTTTCTTATCCGCTGTAGCCTGTCCAATCCCCTGATTCATAGTAATCTTTAGCAGACGTGGAACCTGCATAACAGAACTATAGTTAAACTCTTTCATCATAGCAGGAATAATTTCTTCCCTGTATTTCTTCTTTAATGCGGGTGTATAGTTCATTACTTAATTCCCTCCCCTGATTTTTTAGAATAACGAATCAGTTTATTTTGGTCATTCAACCTGCGGCCTATACGTGTGGGCTCCCCGGTAGAAGGATCTATCAAATTCAGGTTAGATATATGTATCGGAGCTTCTTTTTTAATAATCCCCCCCTGCGGGTAATCATTGTTTGGTTTCGTATGACGGGATACCATATTTACTCCTTCTACGATAGCTGTCTGTTTTTTTGCCAGAACATCCAGTACTTTCCCTTTCTGTCCTTTGTATTCTCCGGTATTTACATACACCAGATCACCTTTTTTGATATGTAATTTCTTTCCCATCGTCTATTGTTTTACAGCACTTCGGGTGCCAGTGAAATAATTTTCATAAAACCATCACGCAGTTCCCTGGCAACAGGGCCGAAGATACGTGTACCGCGTAATTCATCCGTATTATTTAACAGCACACATGCATTATCATCAAAACGGATATAAGAACCGTCTTTTCTTCTCACTTCTTTTCTGGTACGAACGACCACAGCCTTACTGACCATTCCCTTTTTTGTATCACTACCTGGCAAAGCGCTTTTTACGGTAACAATAATCAGATCACCGATGGAGGCGTATTTTTTCCTCGTTCCTCCCAAAACCCGGATGCATAATACCTCTTTGGCTCCGCTGTTATCCGCTACTGCTAATCGACTCTCTTGTTGTATCATGACTATTTCACTCTTTCAATTATTTCAACCAATCTCCAACTTTTACGCCGGCTTAAAGGACGGGTTTCCATGATGCGAACCGTATCTCCGACATTGCAATCATTTTTTTCATCATGGACCATAAATTTCTTGGTCTTATTTAAAAATTTTCCATAGATAGGGTGTTTTACCTTCCGTTTTACAATAACAACAATGGTTTTATCCATTTTGTTACTTACCACCATCCCGGTCCGTTCTTTACGTAAATTCCTGTTACCTTCCATTATTCCGTTTATTTACTCATTTGTCCAGCCAGTTGCCGTTGGCGTAATTCTGTTTTCATCCTGGCAATATTCTTTCTCGCTTCACTAATCTTATGAGGATTTTCCAGTGGAGAAATAGCGTGATTTAATTTTAATTTCTGCAGATAATTCTGTTCATTATCAATTCTTTCATTCAACTCCTTATCTGTCAGTTCCCGTATTTCTTTTGTTTTCATTTGTGCTATTCTTTAAAAACAAGACTTTGTTACAACTACTCCTGATAATCCCTGCGTATCACAAACCTGGTTTTCACCGGGAGTTTTTGAGCTCCCAGTCGCAGGGCTTCTTTAGCCACTTCAAAGGAGACTCCTTCGGCCTCCAGAATAATCCGTCCGGGTGTAACAGGAGCAACAAACCCCTCGGGAGAGCCTTTCCCTTTACCCATCCGGACTTCAGCTGGTTTTTTTGTAATTGGTTTATCCGGAAATATACGAATCCATATCTCTCCTTCACGTTTCATATGCCGTACTACCGCCTGTCTGGCTGCTTCTATCTGTCTCCCTGTTATCCATGCTTGTTCAAGCGTTTTGATGCCGAACGATCCGAAAGCCAGTGTATTTCCCCGCTGGGCATTTCCTTTCATTCTTCCTTTCTGCCGCCTTCTGTATTTGGTTTTTTTCGGTTGTAACATAATTGTTCCTGTTTACTATTTCCCTATCAAATATTATCTGCGTTTTCTGAAACTCCTCGGTCTGTTTTTCTTCACTCCAATATTGGGTGACAGATCTCTTTTACCAAAGATTTCACCGTTGCATATCCACACTTTGATGCCAATAACCCCCACCTTTGTTCTTGCAACAGCCAGGGCATAATCAATATCAGCACGAAGGGTATGTAATGGAATACGTCCATCTTTATACATTTCTGTCCTCGCCATTTCAGCGCCACCCAGCCGGCCCGAAATCAACACTTTAACACCTTCTGCACCCATACGCATCGTAGAAGCAATTGTCATTTTTATAGCACGGCGGTAAGATATTTTTCCTTCAACCTGACGGGCAATATTATTGGCAACGATTGTAGCATCCAACTCAGGACGTTTTACTTCGTAAATATTTATTTGTACCTCTTTGTGGGTAATTTTTTTCAGTTCTTCCTTAAGCTTATCTACTTCCTGACCTCCTTTTCCGATAATAATACCGGGCCGGGCAGTGTTTACGGTGATGGTAATAAGTTTGAGGGTCCGTTCAATGATAATCTTTGATACACTGGCTTTGGCCAACCTGGCACTCAGGTATTCCCTTATTTTAGTATCTTCCACAATCTTATCTGCGTAATGATTTCCTCCGTACCAGTTGGAGTCCCAACCCCGTATGATCCCCAGACGATTTGATATTGGATTAACTTTTTGTCCCATTTATTTATTTAATATTTGTATTTTTTTCATTTTCTACTTCTTCTGTTGCATTCTCCTGCAGCACAAGCGTGTCCAGGATAACGGTCACATGATTGGAACGTTTACGAATCCGGAAAGCCCGTCCCTGAGGTGCCGGACGTAATCTTTTCAGTGTCTTCCCCTGATTCACAAAAATCTCTTTCACGTATAATTGACTTTCCTCGATTCTTACTCCTTCATTTTTTTCCTGCCAGTTGGCAATAGCTGACAGCACCAGTTTTTCAACTTTCTTACTAACTTCTTTATGGCTGTATTTCAGCACATCCAAAGCTCTGTTCACATCCATCCCTTTGACCATATCAGTTACCAGACGCATTTTCCGAGGTGAAGTCGGATCATTGCGCAGCATAGCCCGATATTCCCCTTTTCTGATTTCTTTATACGCATTGGCACGATCTCTTTTTCTTTTTCCCATGATAAATCTCTTTTAAAAATTACCTTGCCTTTCCTCCATGGCCTCTCCAGGTACGGGTTGGCGCAAACTCTCCAAGTTTATGTCCCACCATATTTTCTGTAACATATACCGGAATAAATTTATTTCCATTGTGAACGGCTATGGTATGACCGACAAAGTCCGGAGAGATCATAGAACGACGGGACCACGTTTTAATAACAGTTTTCTTTCCCGACTCATTCATCTCGAGGATTCTCTTCTCGAGCTTATAATCAATAAAAGGTCCCTTTTTTAACGAACGGCTCATGATTTATTTTTTACTTTTTCTTTTTTCAACAATAAATTTATCCGACTTTTTATTCTTCTGCCTTGTCTTGAATCCTTTTGCAGGCAGTCCTTTCCGTGATCTTGGGTGTCCGCCTGAGGCCCTTCCTTCGCCCCCGCCCATCGGATGATCTACCGGATTCATGGCAACGCCTCTGACACGGGGTCTTCTTCCAAGCCATCTGGATCGTCCGGCTTTCCCCGAACGTACAAGACCATGATCAGAATTGGATACACTGCCAATAGTAGCACGGCAAGTGACCAATACCATACGCGATTCGCCTGAAGGCAGTTTTATAATGGCATATTTCCCATCCCGGCTGGTAAGTTGTGCAAAACTGCCGGCACTGCGCACCATGGCAGCTCCTTTCCCTGGGGATAGCTCAATGTTGTGAATGATCGTTCCCAGGGGAATGTCAGAAAGGAACAATGTGTTTCCAATTTCAGGAGGAATGTCACTTCCCGACTCTACAATCTGTCCTACCTTCAATCCGTTGGGAGCAAGTACATATCTTTTTTCTCCGTCTTTATATACAACCAAAGCAATACGTGCTGACCGGTTCGGATCATATTCAATGGTTTTCACCACTGCCTGAATGCCATCTTTATCCCTTTTAAAATCAATACTCCGCAATTTTCTTTTGTGACCACCACCCATATAACGCATTGTCATTTTTCCGGAGTTGTTCCTTCCTCCTGATTTTTTCAGTGGGACAAGCAATGATTTCTCCGGTTTGACGGTGGTAATATCATCAAACGTGGCTACTACTCTGTGTCTCTGACCCGGTGTTACCGGTTTTAATTTTCTTACTGCCATAATTTCTTATATATTGCTGTAAAAATCAATAGTATCCCCCTCCACCAGGGTTACAATTGCCTTTTTAAATGACTTTGTTTTCCCCAAGAGGATTCCGCTACGCGTATATCTGCTTCTTTTTTTACCGCCATACCTCATGGTATTCACATTTTCAACCGTGACTTCGTATAACTCTTCCACTTCTTCTTTGATCTGCAGTTTATTAGCTCTCTTATCCACAATAAAACCATAACGGTTCATGGCTTCGCCCTGTTCCGTCATTTTTTCAGTAACAACAGGTTTAATCAATATATTCATAACCTTCCGGTATTTCTTTAACTTTTAAAGATCGCATTTAAGTCTTCTATTGCCTGCTCTGAGACCACCACAGCCGACGCCCTCATAATATCATAAGTAGTTAATCCACTTACTGTTACAACGTCTGACTCTGGTAAATTTCGAGACGACAAGTATAGGGTATTATTTGGTTCCGCTAAAACAAAAAGTGATTTTTTATCCGCAATATTCAGGTTCTCCTTGATTCTGGCAATCTCTTTTGTTTTCGGAGTTTCCAGGTTAAAGTTTTCCAGCACAAATAACTGGTTTTCTTTCAGTTTATAAGCCAGGGCAGAACGGCGGGCTAACTTCTTCACCTTTTTATTCAGTTTAAAGGTATAGTTACGGGGTCTGGGACCAAAAGTACGGCCTCCACCCCTGAACAGTGGCGAAGCGATGCTTCCGGCGCGTGCTGTTCCGGTTCCTTTTTGCCGTTTAATCTTACGGGTGCTGGCTTTCACTTCTCCCCTTTCCCTGGTCTTGTGTGTTCCCTGTCTTTTGGTTGCAAGATGATATTTAACATCCAGATAGATGGCATGATCATTCGGATCTTTCGGAACCAGTTCCTCATTCAATACCACTATTCTGCCTGTTTCTTTTCCTTCTATGTTAAATACTTTCAGTTTCATTATTTTGTAATAATTAAGTATGAACTTTTGGGACCCGGCACAGATCCTCTCATAAATAATAAATTCTTTTCAGGAATGATTTTCATTACCCTGAGTGAAATCATAGCTACCTGGTTTCCCCCTTTTCTCCCGGCCATACGCATTCCTTTAAAAACGCGTGAAGGATAAGAAGATGCACCCAGTGACCCCGGGGCTCTGTCTCTGTTATGCTGCCCATGGGTGGATTCGCCGACACCACGAAAACCATGTCTCTTTACAACCCCTTGAAAACCTTTCCCTTTGGCAATACCCCTGATATCCAACCATGTATCATCATTAAACAAATCCACTGTCAGCGTATCCCCCAGTTTGACATCATCTCCAAGGCGGTAAAATTCAGCCAGTTTACGTTTGGGCGCAGTCCCGGCTTTTTTATAATGTCCCTGCATCGGTTGATTTGTATTTTTTTCTTTCTTATCATCAAACCCAAGCTGCACAGCATCATAGCCATCTCTCTCTGTTGTTTTAATCTGGGTAACAACACAGGGCCCTGCCTCAATGACTGTTACCGGGACATCATTCCCTTCCTCATCAAATATGGAAGTCATGCCTACTTTTTTCCCTATTAATCCTTGCATGGTTTTACCTTTCTAGTTTCAAACCTTTATTTCTACTTCAACACCACTGGGTAACTCCAGTTTCATCAACGCATCAATGGTTTTGGGTGTCGAACTGTATATGTCCAGTAACCTTTTATAAGAGGATAACTGAAATTGTTCTCTGGACTTTTTGTTTACAAAAGGAGAACGCAAAACTGTAAAAATACGTTTGTGCGTAGGCAGCGGGATAGGACCGCTGACAATAGCACCGGTGGATTTAACCGTCTTCACAATCTTCTCAGCAGATTTATCTACCAGATTGTGATCGTACGATTTCAGTTTTATCCGAATTTTCTGACTCATTATTCTCTTTTCTGTTTATGATATAACTATTTTTTTAGACAACTTTAATAATTCCTTTTGTGTTTTCCACCACTTTCTCGGCGATTTCAGATGGCACAGACTCATAATGAGAAAACTCCATAGTAGAAGTGGCACGGCCCGACGTAATTGTTCTCAGCACGGTAACATATCCAAAGTTCTCTGCCAGGGGGACTTTGGCTTTAATCACCCGTGCACCTGCTTTTGACTCCATCCCTTCAATGCGGCCTCGTCGCTTGTTGAAATCGGTGATCACATCTCCCATATATCTTTCAGGTGTTACCACTTCAGCCGACATAATGGGCTCAAGCAGCACAGGACTTCCCTTGGGTGCGGCATTTCTAAAAGCACGTTGTGCAGCCATCTGAAAGGACAGTGAGTCGGAATCTACAGAGTGAAAAGACCCGTCTTTAACAACTACTTTCAGATTATCCATGGGGTATCCTGCAAGCGGACCGTTTTGCATGGATAGCTTAAAGCCTTTTTCAATGGCTGGAATATATTCTTTTGGGATATTCCCTCCCTTTACTTCATCAATAAACTGCAATCCGGTAACATCCTCATCAGCAGGACCGATTTCCACAAGGATATCTGCAAACTTACCATGGCCGCCGGTTTGTTTTTTAAAGACCTCACGGTGTTCAATTGTTTTAGTCAGCATTTCTTTGTAAGCTACCTGCGGCCGGCCCTGGTTACATTCCACCTTGAATTCTCTTTTCAGCCGGTCTATCAATATCTCCAGATGTAACTCGCCCATCCCGCCGATGATCGTCTGTCCAGACTCTTCATTTGTCTTAATTTTAAAGGTAGGATCTTCTTCTGCCAGCTTACCCAGGGCACTCCCCAGTCTATCCATATCGGCCTGCGTCCTGGGTTCAATGGCAACCCCTATAACAGGCTCGGGAAAGGTCATGGATTCAAGGGATATAGGGCGACTGATATCTGTCACGGTATCTCCGGTATGTATTTCTTTTAATCCCACAGCCCCACATATATCCCCGGCCTCAATCATATCACGGGGATTCTGTTTATTGGCATGCATCTGATACAACCGGTTGATACGGTCTTTTTTGCCTGTTCTGGGATTTAATACCGTCATTCCCGGAACCAGTTTCCCCGAATAGACTCTGAGGTAAACCAAACGTCCCACATACGGATCTGTAGCAATCTTAAAAGCCAGTGCAGCCAACGGGGCACTTGTATCCGGTTCCCGGGTAATTTCCTGATGTGTTTTCGGATGTAATCCTTTTACGGCTCCGATATCAAGCGGACTGGGCAGATAAGCTACAATGGCATCCAACAATCGTTGGACTCCTTTATTTTTAAAAGCAGACCCACACATCACGGGGACGATAGAGCCGTCAATGGTCGCTTTACGGATAACAGCAGCCATTTCGTCCGGTGTAATAGAATCGGGATTATCAAAATACCGTTCCAGCAGTGCATCGTCTTTTTCGGCAACCGCTTCAACCAGTTTACTACGCCATTCATTTACCTCATCCTTCATATCGGCCGGAATATCTTCCAGGCTGTATTTAATGCCGAGGGTCTCATCGTCATGCCAGACCACCGCTTTATTCTCCATCAAATCAATAACCCCCTGAAAAGAATCTTCTGATCCAATGGGCACCTGAACAGGAACCGGATTGGCTTTAAGTTTTTCACGTATCTCTGCAACCACCCCAAAATAATCCGCACCGACACGGTCCATCTTATTCACAAAAGCAATACGGGGGACCCCGTACTTATTTGCCTGGCGCCATACTGTTTCCGACTGCGGCTCCACGCCGCTGACAGCACAAAAGATTCCTACAGCACCATCCAACACACGCAACGAGCGTTCTACCTCAACAGTAAAATCCACATGACCCGGGGTGTCAATAATATTAATTTTATAATCTTCTCCTTTGTATTTCCAGTAAGCAGTGGTAGCCGCCGAAGTAATGGTTATCCCCCGCTCCTGTTCCTGAACCATCCAGTCCATCTGTGCCGCACCGTCATGCACTTCTCCTATACGATGTGTAATACCCGTATAAAAAAGAATCCGCTCGGTAGTCGTGGTCTTGCCCGCATCAATGTGAGCTATGATTCCTATATTTCTTGTATGTTTCAGACGGTCGGTCATCCTGTTCTCTTCACAATATTAAAAACGGAAATGGGCAAAAGCCTTATTGGCTTCAGCCATTCTGTGCATATCTTCTTTTCTTTTAAATGCCCCGCCTTCTTCTTTAAAGGCAGCCACAATCTCTGCAGCCAGTTTATCACTCATGCTTTTCCCACTGCGTTTTCTGGCGAACATGATCATATTCTTCATGCTTAACGACACTTTTCTGCCGGGACGCACCTCCATGGGTACCTGAAATGTAGCTCCTCCCACACGACGACTCTTGACTTCTACCTGTGGAGTAATATTCTCCAGGGCTTTTTTCCAAATCTCCAGCGGAGACAATTCCTCTTTCTTCATCTTCTCTTCAACAATATCCATGGCTTCATAGAAGATCTTGAAAGAAAGGTTTTTCTTCCCTTGTAACATCAAATTATTTACAAACTGGGTTACCAGCGGATCATTATATCTCGGATCTGGTAAAATGGTTCTTTTCTTTGGTCTTGATTTTCTCATTGGAAAAAAATTCGAAAATTACTGTTTTGGTTTTTTTGTTCCATATTTTGATCTACGCTGGGTACGGCCTTCCACACCGGAGGTGTCCAATGCACCACGAATCAGATGATAACGAACCCCCGGCAGGTCTTTTACACGTCCGCCCCTGATCAATACAATTGAGTGCTCCTGGAGATTGTGCCCTTCTCCTGGAATATAGGCATTTACTTCCTTGCCGTTGGTCAAACGTACCCTGGCCACTTTACGCATAGCTGAATTTGGCTTCTTGGGCGTGGTCGTATATACACGCACACATACACCCCTCCTCTGCGGACATGCATCCAGGGCAGGAGCTTTGCTCTTTTCAACAATTTTCTTCCTTCCTTTTCTTACTAACTGTTGTATTGTAGGCATAAACCGACTATTTATTATTTTACAAAATTGGAGTGCAAAGGTATTCTTTTTTTTTAAAAAACAATATTCTTTAACTCAATTATTTCCCCACATCCTGTGTTAAACCCTCATAAATATAAATAGGTATAACATGATTTTCAACACCGGGAAAGAATTCATCCGCAGATTGTTTTCTTCTCCCGGAAAACAGCGGGACAAAAATATACTTTTTATGGAAAATCAAAAAATTACAGCGAATTATTTTTAAATGAATGTATTTCGGAGAAAAATGTTTCTAACATGTATAGACTGCACAAGTTGACAGTAGATAAAAAATTATTACTTTTGGTGCACCATTTTTTGAAAATATTAATTATTTTGTTCAATTATAGATAATTAGGATAACAATGAAAACGTATCAAACGAACCAGATCAGAAATTTAGTGCTTTTAGGAAATGCGGGATCGGGGAAAACCACCCTTGCGGAATCCATGCTTTTTACCGGAGGCGTCATTGACAGAAGAGGACAAGTGGACCAGAAAAACACGGTTTCCGACTACAATCCTATTGAGCAGGAACAGGAAAGTTCCGTATTTTCCACTGTACTTTATACTGAATTTAAGGATCAGAAAATAAATTTTATTGATGCCCCGGGGCTGGATGATTTCTCCGGGCAGGCAATCTCAGGACTTTTTGCTGCCGATACAGCGTTGATTCTGGTAAATGCTCAAAATGGAGTTGAAGTAGGCACCGAAATTCATTTCAGATATACCGAAGAAAGAAATAAACCCGTTATGTTTGTCATCAATGGTCTGGATAATGAAAAAACGAACTACGAGAAAGCCATAGAGACCCTTAAAGAAAATTTTGGGAACCGGATTGCCATTATTCAATTCCCGGTAAATGAAGGAAATATTTTCAATGCAGTGATCGATGTGTTGAAAATGAAAATGTACAAATATCCAAAAGATGACGGGACTGTTGAGGTTGAAGATATTCCGGAAGAATTCAGGGGCAGAGCAGAAAATCTACACAATGAGCTGGTAGAAAAAGCAGCAGAAAATGACGAAAGCTTGATGGAATTATTTTTCGAAAAGGAATCTCTCGATGAAGAAGAGATGCGGAAAGGCATTAAAAAAGGATTAAAATCCAGAAGTCTGATGCCGGTATTCTGCATCTCTGCCAGGAAAAATACAGGTGTGGACCGTTTGATGGAGTTTATTGCCAACACGATGCCTGCCCCCGATGAGATGCCTGCCCCTGTTCATTCAAAAGGGGCTGAAGTTCCCTGTGACCCGAAAGGACCTGCTTCTATATTTATTTTTAAAACATCCATTGAAGAACACATCGGAGAAGTTAACTTTTTCAAGGTCATGTCAGGGGAAGTGAAAGAGGGTATGGACCTGATCAACACGACAGTTTCCACCAAGGAAAGGATAAATCAGTTGTTTGTCAGTGCAGGGAAAAATCGGCAAAAAGTTCCCAAGATGGTTGCCGGAGATATCGGGAGTACAGTAAAACTAAAAAGCACCAAGACCAATCATACACTGAATGAATCGGGGCAGAACTGGACTTTTCCGGCTATTGAATATCCAACACCGAAATACCGCAGTGCTATCAAAGCCAAAAACGAAGGGGATGATGAAAAACTGGGAGAAGCATTATCCCGTTTTCATGATGAGGATCCTGCTGTCATTATTGAATATTCCAAGGAGTTGAAGCAAATCATTATCCATGGCCAGGGAGAACATCATCTGAACATCCTGAAATGGCACCTTGATAATATTTTTAAAATAGACACTGAGTTCCTGGCTCCAAAAATTCCATACAGAGAAACCATCACCAAAATAGCACAAGCCACTTACAGACACAAAAAACAATCGGGAGGAGCCGGACAATTCGGAGAAGTGCATCTGGTCATCGAGCCATACAAGGAAGGGATCCCTGATCCTACGGTCTATAAAGTTAACGGAAAAGAAATCAAAGTTTCTGTACGTGACAAACAAGAGATTGACCTGGACTGGGGAGGCAAACTCATCTTTTATAATAGTATTGTCGGAGGAGCCATAGATGCCCGTTTCCTGCCAGCTATTCTGAAAGGGATCATGGAAAAGATGGAAGAAGGACCTCTTACCGGTTCTTATGCCCGTGATATCCGGGTTGCCGTTTACGACGGGAAAATGCACCCTGTGGATTCTAATGAAATATCCTTTAAACTGGCCGGGAGAAATGCTTTCAGCAATGCTTTCAAAGAGGCCGGTCCTAAGATCATGGAACCTATCTATGAAGTAAATGTCCTGGTACCTTCCGACCGTATGGGGGATGTGATGAGTGACCTGCAGGGAAGAAGAGCTATTGTACTGGGCATGAGCAGTGAAAAAGGATTTGAGAAAATCACCGCCAAGGTACCCCTCTCTGAAATGGGAAAATATTCCACAGCCTTAAGCTCCCTGACCAATGGAAGAGCCATTTATAATATGAAGTTCTCAGAATATAGCCAGGTCCCGGGAGAAATACAGGAAGAACTGCTTAAAGCTTATGCAGCAGAGCAAAAAGTAGAATAATTTTTAATATGCCGGGATCATCAGGCTGTTGCATGTAACGGCCTGATGATCCGTATTTTCTATCTTTCCCGGAAAAGATAAACAAACCCCCGGTATAGCTTTCCTTTGTATGCTACATCATCCCATCCTACCGCATGGATGATATAATAATAGACCCCCGGGCTGGCCTTTCCGTGTCCGTTGATTTTACCGTCCCATCCTTCATAATCCCGCAGAGCCTCTCCTTCTCCTTCGAACTCATAGACCTTTGCTCCCTGTCGATTATACACCTTTATATGAATATACTTCAGGGATTTGGCCTCTATCCGGAAACGGTCATTGTACCCATCTTCATTGGGGCTGAAAGCATTGGGGATATTCAACTCGGAAGGGTCAACTTTGATAGATTCGTAAGACATACTGTCCACACAACCCTCCTCACTCCTGGCAATCAACACCGGGACGTATTTGCCTGGCATATAATAGGTATGGGGATCAGGGGTATCTCCGTAATAAACAGAATCATCCCCGAACTTCCACTCAAACTCCACCCCGTTGATGGATTTATTGGTAAACGATACCTCCAGGGGAGCTTCTCCGCTTTCCGGGTTCACCTCAAAATCAGCCTTTACATGAATGGTCTTATAAAATACGGAAGATTTATTTACACAGCCAAAGCTGTCGGTAACCGTAAGATAATACCAGGTATCTTCATAAGGAGGAGAATAAATAATAGGGTCCGGTTCAATATCAGGCCAGGGAATGGCAGACGGAGGATCTGAGGTCCATAAAAAAGAGAGACCGTTTCTCAGGGTTATGGCCGAGTCTTTGGCCGTATTATAATAGGTAAAAGGGATCGAAGCCGTATCTCCCTTCAATGCAACATAGTCGCAGGTAAAATTTTCTATAGCAGCTTTTACATACGGGGTATCAATAAACACCCAGGCATAAAAGCTGGTATCCATCGAGGCAGCATCACGGATACGCACAGCATATCCTCCGCTACCCAAGCCCTTCACCGTAGAGGAAGACGCCCCATTCTCCGTAAACACAACCGAATCGTATAAGTTAGTAACAGAATTATACATC
>CAYLJE010000018.1:0-11499 GCA_964383915.1 uncultured Rikenellaceae bacterium | reverse complement strand
TGTCATAACGGGTTGAATCCACGGCAGAAGCTGAATTTCCTGTGATCTGAGCAACCACAGGCATCATATGTAAAGACAGTGCCACCAGAAAGAAAAGCTGTTTTCCCGACCGTATTTTCTCTGGTTTTTTCAACGAGCTGAGTCTGATAACCGTTTGAAATTATTTGTAATTATTTAAAAAACGAAAATACTGTAAAATATTTTATCTGCCAGAATAAAACACAAAAGTAGTATAATATCTTTTTGTCCTGCATGTTATCGTTTCGCTTTCAGTAGATGTTCATAAATTTAAGAGTAGATTCATCCTGCAAGACATGAATATTGGCAAAGGTTCATTATTTTTGACCCATTAATGAAGAGGAGCTGTGGATTTTTTATCAGAGTTGAATAACGTGCAGCGGGAAGCGGTTTTATACACCGACGGCCCTTCGCTGATCATTGCAGGAGCGGGTTCGGGAAAAACCCGTGTACTCACCTACCGGATTGCTTATTTGTTGTCCAAAAGAGTCCCTGCCCATAGCATCCTGGCACTAACTTTCACCAACAAAGCTGCCAAAGAGATGAAAGAACGGATCACCAGGCTGGCCGGAGCATCTGCCGCCCGTTATTTATGGATGGGGACTTTCCATTCTGTTTTTGCCAGGATCCTGCGTAATGAAGCACAGCTGCTGGGATACCCTTCCAGTTTCACCATTTATGATACCAGTGACTCCAGAAATCTGGTAAAGACCATTGTAAGGGAAATGCACCTGGATGAAAAAGTATATAAACCTGCTGAAATTTTCCACAGGATCTCCTCCGCCAAGAATTCGTTGATCACGCCCGGGGTGTATCCTACCATCACCGAGTTGGTCCAGTATGATCGTGTAAAACACAGGGAACGCACAGGAGAGATATTTAAAACCTATGTCCGTCGCTGCCATAAAGCAGGAGCCATGGATTTCGACGATTTGCTGTTAAATATCAATATTTTGTTCCGCGATTTCCCGGAAGCCCTGGATAAATACCGGAAGATATTCAAATATATCCTGGTGGACGAATATCAGGACACAAATCTTGCTCAATATCTGATCATCAAAAAATTATCGGAAGTACATAAAAATATTTCCGTCGTCGGTGATGATGCCCAGAGTATTTATGCTTTCCGGGGTGCCCGGATTGAAAATATTTTGAACTTCCGCAAAGATTACCAGGAAGCAAAAACATTCAAACTGGAGCAAAATTACCGTTCTACACAGAATATCGTCAATGCAGCCAACAGTCTGATCAAACACAACGCCGAACAGATATCCAAAGAAGTGTTCTCAAAAAATGATGAAGGACAAAAGATCAGGATCATAGAAGCGGATACCGACACACAAGAAGGGTTTCTTGTCAGCAATGAGATTTTCGATGAACACCTGAGCCTCCAAATGAAATACGGGGATTTTGCCATTCTCTACCGTACCAATGCCCAGTCCCGCGTCTTTGAGGAAGCCTTGCGAAAGAGGAATATCCCCTATCGTGTTTACGGGAGTATCTCTTTTTACCAGCGCAGGGAAATCAAAGACATACTGGCTTATTTCCGGCTGGTGGTCAATCCCCGGGATGATGAGGCCCTGAAAAGAATCATAAATTATCCGGCCCGCGGGATTGGAAAATCGACCCTGGAAAAGCTGGAGACGGCAGCCAATCATTCCGGCAAAACGATGTGGCAAGTAGTAAGTGATCCGCAGGATTACGAGCTGAATATCCATGCAGGTACCCGCAAAAGGCTTCTTGATTTTGCCTCCATAATCAAAGAGTTTGCTGACAAACAAAACCAGGATGATGCTTATGAACTGGCTTATGCCATTGCGCGGGAATCCGGTATTCTGAAAGACCTACATGACAGTAGCGCCCCGGATGAGGTGAGTAAATACGAAAATATAAGGGAGTTACTGAACGGCATCAGTGAGTTTATAGGGGCACCGGAACAGGAAGGCCGTTTTGTGACCCTGGATGAATATTTACAGAATGTCGTTTTGCTCACTGACCAGGATACAGATAAAGACGAGCATGCCGATACGGTAAAGATCATGACAGCACACGCTGCCAAAGGTCTGGAGTTCAGGCATGTTTTTATTGCAGGGGTGGAAGAGAATCTTTTTCCTTCGCAAATGGCCATAGGGTCACAACGTGAACTGGAAGAAGAAAGAAGACTTTTTTATGTCGCCCTGACACGTGCCAAAGAACATGTAACCATCACCTATGCAAATACCCGTTTCCGCTGGGGAGATGTATCTGCCTGCCGGCCCAGCCGTTTTCTTCAGGAAATCGATAACCGTTACCTTGATTACCCTGCCATCGAACCGGTTTTCACCACACCGGAAACAGGAATCGGACAAAAACAGCCTTTTAATTTTTCTAAAAAAAATACCATCACTCATAATAACATTCGTCCCGGACAAGAAACCACACACATTGTATCCACAGGGAGAAAAACAGAAGTCCCTTTTAAACCTGATAATCCCAGACAAATACAATCCGGGATGGAAGTTGAACATGCCCGTTTCGGAAGAGGTAAAGTTTTACAAATTGAAGGCACTTTCCCCGAGGCAAAAGCAACTGTTTTTTTTAAAGATTTCGGACAAAAGCAATTATTGCTTAAATTTGCAAAATTAAAAATTGTTAATCCCATTGTATAATTTGCACCATGTCGTCTCAGTCATTATTCCGGGAACAAGTCGGAAAAAATATTTTTTACTGAATCCACAATTTATTTCAAGGATGTTTCACCTATGAAACACGCATGAATAAAATTATTATTTTTTACATGTGCTTTCCGGCAGACAGGCATATGACCATTAAGAATTAAAACCTATTAGAATGAAAAAAAAATACGACTACAACACTACCCGTGGATCCTTAAAATTACCCGAATACGGTCGAAATATACAGAGAATGATAGAGCATTTAAAAAGTATCGAAGATCGTGAAGAGAGAAACAAGGCAGCCCGTACCCTTATCTCGGTTATGGCAGGGATGATTCCACAAAACAGGGATATTAAGGATTTTGAACACAAATTGTGGGATCATCTGACGATTATGGTCGATTTTGATCTGGACATTGATGCTCCCTACCCTATGCCTACCCAAGAGAGAATGGAGAAAAAACCTAAAAAGGTGTCTTATAATGTTCATAAAATGCGCTATAAACATTACGGACATCTGGTGGAAAAATTACTGCCTGAGATTATAAAAATGAAAGAAGGAAAGGCCAAAGAATATGCCATTGAGGACCTTGCCAATCAAATGAAACGGCAATACCTGATGTGGAACCGCAAACAAGTTACTGATGAAGTTATATTCAAAGACATGGAAACACTTTCCAAAGGAGGCATCAAGGTAAACAGGGACATAGTTTTGAGAGATGGTAAAGACCTGATTATTCCCCTTCCGTCGCCGCCTAAACACCTCAAGAGAAAAAGAAACCAACGCAAGAGATAATAACAGATTTAAGATGGCTACATTTAAAATCACCGGTGGTAGAAGATTATCTGGAGAAATTGTGCCACAAGGTGCTAAAAACGAAGCCTTACAAATCATAGCAGCTACCTTACTCACCAACGAAAAAATCATTGTTCATCATATTCCTTTAATCCGGGATGTTATGAAAATGGTTGAGCTGCTGAAGATTCTGGGGGTTCAGGTCACTCCTGTCGGAGATCATAGTTTTGCATTCAGGGCTAATAAAGTAAACCCTGACCACGTGAGACAGGAGAGATACCGTATCATCGCAGAGAGTCTGAGGGGATCGGTTATGGTCACCGGGCCTCTGTTGACAAGATTCGGCCGGGGTTATATTCCCAGACCCGGAGGAGACAAGATCGGCCGGCGAAGGATAGACACCCACCTGAATGGATTTCGGAATCTGGGTGCTATTCTCAGACATGTCCGGGAAGAAAATGCATTCAGCCTGACTGCCCGCCGCCTGAAAGGCACCTACCTGCTCCTTGATGAAGCTTCGGTCACCGGCACAGCCAACCTGATCATGGCTGCCGTTCTTGCCGAAGGAGAGACAATCCTCTTCAATGCTGCTTGCGAACCCTATATTCAACAACTGTGTCATATGCTGAACCGCATGGGGGCCCGTATCTCCGGCATTGGATCTAATCTTCTGCATATTCAGGGTGTCCTCTCGCTGCATGGCTGTGAGCATACTATCCTCCCTGACATGATCGAAACAGGCAGCTTCATCGGGATGGCTGCCATCACAGGATCTTCATTACGCATTAAAAATGTGTCATTCGAGAATCTCGGTCTGATCCCTGATGCTTTTCGCAAGCTGGGCATTCATCTCACCAGGGAAGGTGAAGATATCTTTGTCCCTGCACAGGATCACTATACCATCGAATCTTTCCTTGACGGGTCAATTATGACTATTGCTGATGGCATATGGCCCGCCCTGACACCCGACCTGATCAGTGTCTTTCTGGTAGTGGCCACACAAGCCCGGGGCAGTGTGCTGATACATCAACGCATGTTTGAAAGCCGTCTCTTTTTTGTAGATAAGCTGATTGATATGGGCGCACAGATTATCCTCTGTGACCCCCACCGGGCTGCAGTGATAGGTCTAAACAATAAAATCAAACTCCGGGGGACAACCATGACCTCACCGGATATACGTGCCGGCGTAGCCCTGCTGATCGCAGCCTTGTCAGCCGAAGGAACCTCCATCATCCATAATATCGAACAAATAGACCGGGGCTATGAACAAATTGATGTAAGACTAAACGCACTGGGGGCTGACATCCGGAGAGAAGAAAAATAAAAAGAGGACCTATCCGGATTCATACTGCGCAACAAGACCATCTGTCAATTTGTCGGGCACACCTGATTGGCAGGCAATTTGCAGAAACCTTCTGACAAATTTTCTGAACGATTAAATTTTTAGGGAAATGACAAAAAACAACAACAAGGGAAATACGGAAAATGAAAAAATGGAAGAAGTAGAAAAAACAGAACAGGCTCAGGAAAAAGTGGGGGAAAAAGAAAAGCATGAACCCAAAAAAAAACACCCTTCCTATAAAACCAAATATGAAGAAATACAAGATCGTTATTTGCGATTATCAGCAGAATTTGATAATTACCGGAAAAGAACACTGCGGGAAAAAGCCGATCTGACAAAATTTGCTGCCGAGGGAGTGATTCTCTCCCTGCTACCCGTCATTGATGATTTTGACAGGGCAGTAGATGCATTGCCTGAGAATGAGGAATACAAAAGCTATAAGGAAGGAATTACGCTGATCTATAACAAACTGAAAGATTTCCTGAAACAAAATGGTGTGGAAGAAATGGAAGTAATGCATCATCCTTTTGATGCAGACCTGCAGGAAGCAGTAACCAAAATGCCTGCACCTGAAAAAAATATGAAAGACAAGGTGGTGGATGTTTTACAGAAAGGTTATACCCTGAAAGGGAAAGTCCTCCGGTATGCCAAGGTCGTTGTAGGAAAATAAGTGATTTTTAAAAACGGAGAATATCCACTGATCTTTAATTGCTCAAACTATGTCCAAAAGAGATTATTATGTTATCCTTGGCGTTTCTAAAAGCGCAAGCCAGGAAGAAATAAAAAAAGCTTACCGTCAACAAGCGCTGAAATATCATCCGGACAAAAATCCCGGAGATCCTGAAGCAGAGGAGAAATTTAAGGAGGCCGCCGAGGCTTATGAGGTGCTGAGTAATCCTGACAAGCGGGCCAGGTATGACCAGTTTGGCCATGCCGGGGTCGGATCATCTTCAGGCTTCGGAGGGGGTGGAATGAACGTTGAAGATATCTTCGAACATTTCGGAGATATTTTTGGGGGATTCGGTTTTGGAGGATTCGGAAACAGCCATGCACAATATTCTCAGGGATCCAAAGGATCTAATATCCGTATCAAAGTAAAGCTTACGCTGGAAGAAATCGCCCATGGTGTAGAGAAAAAAGTTAAGGTAACCAAAAATATTCCCTGTCCGGCCTGTCATGGCACCGGAGCCAAAGACAGAAAAGCTTTTAAGACATGTCCTACATGCCATGGACAGGGACAGGTGACTCGTGTTATAAATACATTCTTGGGACGTATGCAGACAGCTACTACCTGTCCTACCTGTCATGGCGAGGGTCGTATCATCGAAGAGAAATGTCCGGTATGTCATGGGGAAGGCGTGATCAAAGGAGAAGACGTCATTAAAATCAATATTCCTGCCGGTGTGGAAGATGACATGCAGCTTTCCCTGAGCTCTCAGGGCAACGCAGCACGTCATGGCGGACCAAAAGGAGATATGATCGTGCTGATAGAAGAAATGGAACATCCTGATTTGATACGCGACGGGAAGAACCTTATCTATCCGCTTTACCTCAGTATTACACAGGCAGCCCTGGGATCACAGGTGGAAGTACCTTCGGTGGACGGTAAAATGAAAATTAAGGTGGATGCCGGCATCCAACCGGGGAAAATATTGCGTATCCGCGGGAAAGGATTACCAGACATACGGGGGTACGGAAAAGGAGACCTGCTGATCTATGTAAATGTTTGGATCCCTAAAAATCTCAGCCACGAAGAAAAAAGAGCCCTGGAGAAACTGGATGAATCAGAAGAATTTAAACCCCAACCACCCAAATACGACAAAAACTTTTTCGAAAGGGTAAAGAATTTTTTTGAATAAATAAACGAGCTCATTAGAATAATAGTTTTAATTTAACGTCTTCGAAAATTCCATAATCCTGAGGAACAATGATCTTATTCGAAGCAAAAAACATCGTGAAGAATTATGCCAACCACCGTGCACTCGATCAGGTTAGTATCAGCATACCCAAAAACAGCATATACGGACTGTTGGGCCCTAACGGGGCCGGTAAGACCACACTGATACGTATTATCAACCAGATCACCGCACCGGATAACGGGACCCTGACATACCAGAAACACCCCATGAAACGTGAAGACATCTTTTCTATCGGATAT
The DNA here is from genome assembly GCA_964383915.1 of uncultured Rikenellaceae bacterium. Classification (GTDB taxonomy): domain Bacteria; phylum Bacteroidota; class Bacteroidia; order Bacteroidales; family VadinHA17; genus DRPN01. The sequence goes on along the minus strand of CAYLJE010000018.1, from coordinate 4,531 downwards.
CTACCGGAAGAACGGGGCCTCTACAAAAAAATGAAAGTAGGAGAACAGGCTCTTTACCTGGCTCAACTAAAAGGCCTATCCAGGGCCGACGCCCTGAAAAAGCTAAAATACTGGTTTGAGAAATTCGAGATTGGTTCCTGGTGGAATAAAAAAGTGGAAGAGCTGTCCAAGGGGATGCAACAAAAAATACAATTCATCGTAACCATCATCCACAAACCGAAGCTCCTCATCTTCGATGAGCCCTTTACCGGATTTGATCCGATCAACACGAAACAACTCAAACAGGAAATCTTAGCCCTGCGCAAGGAAGGAGCTACCATTATCTTTTCCACCCATGACATGGGATCGGTGGAAGAGCTCTGTGACCACATCACACTGATCAACGAGTCGAGGACATTACTGGAAGGACCCATTGACGTAGTCAGGGAAAAATATTCAGACAATAAATATGAAATGCGATTTGAAGGGGAGATCAACCTGCTTACGGCGACATTGAATTCCCGTTTCCAGATTCTGGAACATAAAAAGAAAAATCAATACAGTATCCTTCGGATCCGGCTGATGAATAACGGAACCCCCAACGAAGCCCTTCATACCCTCCTTGATGCCGGGAAAGTTGTCTCTTTTAACAAACTGACTCCCAGTATGAACGATATCTTTATCCGGGTGGTGAGTGACTACCGGGAACAGAACCGCAAACCAGGCAAAGAATCAAAAGAAACTGATCAAAGAAAGTAACTGTTATGAGTAAAACAGGATTGATTATCCGTCGTGAATACCTGACCAGGGTCAGAAAAAAATCTTTCATAATCCTTACCTTATTGACCCCTGTTCTTATGGCCGCGATGTTTATCATCCCTGTGGTTATTATGTCTTCAAAAAACAAAGAGGTGAAAAACATTGCGGTGGTTGAAGGACAGGAACATCTTTTCAAGGGAAAAATCCATTCCACCAAATATCTCAAATTCGAATATCCTGAAAATGTATCGCTGAATACTTTAAAAAAACACTTTAACCAATTGGGGTATTATGCTATCCTTTATATTCCCCCAAAAACCGGCTTTACCTCCTCATCTGTGCAACTGCTTTCCCGGAAACAACCTTCAATCGATGTGGTAACCTATATCTCAGATGCTCTTGATAAAGAGATCGAACGCCAGAAGTTACTCTCATATAACATCAAAGATCTGGATAAAATTCTCAAATCCGTTGAGACAAATATACATCTACAGACCATTACCATCAATGCCTCCGGCGAAGAAAAAGAAACCAGCACCGGCATTGCCATGGGCATAGCTTATGTCTCCGGGCTACTGATTTATATGTTGATATTTATGTTTGGAACCATGGTTATGCGGGGAGTCATTGAAGAAAAAACCAGCCGTATTGTAGAAGTGCTTATCTCTTCTGTCAAACCCTTACAATTGATGATGGGAAAGATCATCGGCATAGCCATGGTAGGCCTGACACAGTTTTTTCTATGGATTGCATTAACCCTGGTCCTCATCACAGCTACTACAGGTATTCTGTTGCCCAGGGGTCATAACGGTCATTTTCAGGTTTCGGAAAATCTGTTCTCAACCGGAACGGAGCAGGGACTACATCAACAGGAGAAGACCATACACATGGAAGACCTTACCCAACCAGAACGAATATTTAATGCTCTTAAATCCGTCAACTGGGGTTTGATTATAGGAGCTTTTGTTCTTTTTTTCCTGGGAGGGTACCTTTTATATGCTTCACTCTTTGCAGCCGTAGGAGCCGCCGTTGACAGCGAGACAGACACACAACAGTTTATACTACCAATCACTATTCCACTGATACTGGCTCTGTTCATTGCCATGGGGACTTTTCAGAACCCGGAAAGCCAGCTTGCTCTCTGGGGATCATTGATCCCTTTCACCTCGCCCGTGGTAATGATGGCCCGTCTGCCCTTTGGGGTTCCGGCATGGCAGTTGATCGTCTCTGTAATCCTTCTTTTCCTTACCTTCATCGGCACAGCCTGGATCGCTGCAAAAATCTACCGGACCGGAATCCTGATGTACGGGAAAAAACCTTCCTATAAAGAAATATGGAAATGGCTGAAATATAAAAACCATTAACGTCAAAAGCGTTTAAACCAGAGATTATGATCTTATAAAACGATTATGACAAAAGATAAAAAAGAACGGGTTGCTGTCATTGATCTGGGAACCAATACCTTCAATCTGCTGATAGCTGAGGTGTCTCCCGGTCGGATGAAAGAAATTTATTTTGAAAAAAATCCGGTCAAACTGGGAAAAGGTGGCATCAATCGTGGACTGATCACACCGCAAGCCCGTGAAAGGGCAATGAAAGCATTGCAATATTACAAACAAGTAACCAGGGAATATCATGTACAGGAAATACTGGCTTACGGCACGGCTGCCCTGCGATCGGCCGCGAACAGCAGCTCTCTGACAGTGGAAATAAAGAAACAAACCGGCCTAGTGGTCCGGATCATCTCCGGAGAAGAGGAAGCACGCTTGATTTATACCGGGGTAACCCATAACTTGCATCCGGAAGGTGCTTTCCTGATCATGGATATCGGTGGCGGTAGTGTGGAATTTATCCTGGCTGAGAAGACTCATGGCATCCGATGGTTACACAGTTATCCGATGGGTGTGGCCAGACTGATTGAACAGTTTCATTTTTCCGATCCGGTCACTCCGGAAGAGGTTCTTATCCTGGAAAAATACCTGGAAGATAACCTCACGGATCTCTGGCAGCTATCGAAGCAATACCGGCCCGGTATATTGGTGGGGGCTGCGGGGACTTTTGATACCCTGCGAGCCGTGACTGCCGGGAAGGGACTGATGCCGGAGACCACCACATCACACGAGGAAATCCCTTTGGAAGCTTATCAAACCATCTATAAAAGTCTGCTGGAATCGAACGCTGGCGAACGGGAAAAAATGAAAGGAATGGAACCGTTCCGTATAGAAATGATTGTGCCGGCATCTATTTTCATTCATTCTGTTCTCCGGGAAACAGGGATATCCTCGATGATACAATCTTATTATTCCCTGAAAGAAGGAGTCGTGTTCCAATGGATGGAGACACGGAATTATAACGGTTAAAAAAATATATATGGCCTCGATCCTGGTAATTGACGACGAAAAGAGCATACGCAATACGCTGAAAGATGTGCTGGAGTATGAAAACTACACGGTAGATGTTGCCGAAGATGGTTTTCGTGCACTCGAACTGTTCAATGAAAACAACTATGATGTGGTATTATGTGACATCAAAATGCCCAAAATGGACGGCATTGAGGTTCTGGAGAAAATTATGGAACAATCCGGAGATGTCCAGGTGATCATGATCTCCGGTCATGGGAACATCGATACGGCTGTGGAAGCTATCAAAAAAGGAGCTTTCGATTTTATCGAGAAGCCTCCGGACATGAACCGTCTGCTGATCACCATACGTAACGCCCTGGACAAATCAAACCTTATCACCGAAACCAAAGTCCTCAAAAAAAAGATCAGCAAAAAGTATGAGATGGTAGGAGAATCACCGGCTATCCAACAGGTCAGGAAACTGATTGACAGGGTTGCTCCCACCGAAGCACGGGTGCTGGTAACCGGCGCCAACGGTACAGGAAAAGAGTTGGTGGCTCATCAGCTTCACGAAAAAAGCAGCCGCGCCGGGGGGCCGTTCGTAGAGGTAAATTGTGCAGCCATCCCCTCCGAGCTAATCGAGAGTGAACTGTTTGGCCATGAAAAAGGATCCTTTACGTCTGCTTATAAACAACGTAAAGGTAAGTTTGAACAGGCTCAGGAAGGAACCATCTTCCTCGACGAGATAGGGGACATGAGCCTGTCAGCACAGGCCAAGGTGTTACGGACCCTGCAGGAAAACAAGATCAGCCGCGTAGGCAGTGATAAAGATATCCCTGTGGATGTTCGTATCGTTGCCGCCACTAACAAAGACCTGATGGAAGAAATCAAAAAGAACCATTTCCGTGAAGATCTTTACCACCGCCTCAGTGTCATCATCATCCACGTACCTTCTCTGAATGAACGCCTCGAAGATATTCCCCTCCTGGTTCAACACTTTTCCGAAATGATATGCGGAGAATACGGTATGCCCACCAGACAGTTCTCCGATGATGCCATCAGCGAATTGCAGAAAATCAACTGGACAGGAAATATCAGAGAATTCCGTAATGTGATTGAACGGCTAATCATCCTGTGTGGAGACCCTATTACCGGTGAGAATGTCAAGGCCTATGCTCATCCGATCTTTAAATAAAATTAAAGATGAGTTCGGTCTCGACTCAAATATATTTTTACTGAATAACAAACCAGTTCTACGGAAATATCCGTTTGGAAAGTAGCTGATTTTATAAGAAAAACTACTGGCAATATCAGATCATATGCACAAACCAGCTATGCCTCATGGATATCGTTTGGATCACTTCCTTCATATGCTCATCCTTCAGTGTATAATAAACCATTTTCCCCTGTTTTCTTTTCTTAACCACGTTCAAATCTCTCAGATACCTGAG
>CAYLJE010000017.1:0-30819 GCA_964383915.1 uncultured Rikenellaceae bacterium | reverse complement strand
GAATCTTTTTTCCTGCCGTTGCTTCGATGACCTCCTGTCCGAATTTACGCATCATCACGCCCTGTACCGCCAGTTCTTTGTTTTCCATGGCTACCCCTATAATATTTCGTACGGTCGGGTCTGCGTCAATTCCAAACAAGAGATCGGGGGAAACCAGATGAAAGAAATGCAGGGAATGTGACTGGAATATTTGTCCATAGTGCATCAAACGGCGCATTTTTTCACCGGTAGGCGTCAGACCGTCTCCATTGCCGGCGCCGACAATCATATCGATGGCTTTGGCTGCGGCCAGATGATGAGATACCGGACAGATGCCACAGAGCCGCTGCACCAGCACGGGAGCCTCCCAGTAAGGACGTCCCTGGACAAAACGCTCAAAACCCCTGAATTCCACAATATGCAATCTGCTCTGTACGACTTTCATATTGTCATCCAGATGGATTGTTACTTTCCCATGACCTTCTACACGGGTAACCGGTTCTATCGTAATCTTTCTCGGCATATCTTTTTGTTTTAATCGTACTTAATGACTTCATAAGGGATGATCATTTTCTGTCCGGTGACCAGGGCATACAAGGTGTCCCAGATCAGGTCCGCCCGGGGCGGACAGCCCGGCAGGAAATAATCTATCTTTACCACTTCATGGCAGGGATAAACCTTATCCAGTAGCATAGGCAGTTCTTCATCATTGGGTAGAATGCCTTCTTCGTTACTGTCAGAAACAGACGGGCCGTTTAAATAGGCTTCATTGATACACTCTTCGATGGGTATGGTATTGCGTAAAGCCGGCAGGCCTCCCATGATGGCACATTCTCCGAAAGAAACCAGGATTTTACAATGTTTTCTGAATTCTTTCAGCACTTCTACATTCTCACTGTTGCAAACGCCTCCCTCAATCAGCCCGATGTCACATTCTTTCGTAAATCTTTTGATATCGTCAATAGGAGACTTATTGAACTCTACCAGCTCGATCAGATCGAGAATACGTTCATCAATGTCCAGGAAAGACATATGACACCCGAAACATCCTGCCAGTGATGTGGTGGCGATAATCTTTTTATTCATGATACGCTGTCCTTTTTAAGTTTTTCAATATCACTGCCAATAGGTTCTTTATCATATTTCCTTTTTCCGATGGGGATTTCCCACCCTTTTTCTCTGTACAACAAGGCTCCGACAGGACAATTTTCTGCTGCTTTCCGGGCCAGCTCATCAGTTATGTTTTTCCCATATTCAGGGTCAATGGTGATCTGCAGATTATGCCCGCGGTAACGAAAGGCAAAAATATGATGTCCCTGGTCGTCAAGTACCGTTCTGATGCATCTTTTGCAAAGCACGCAACGGTTGTGGTCTTTGATCAGTTTGGGGTTGGAAGCGTCAATATCTCTTTTATTGAACTGGTATGGGAAACGGGGAACCATCACCTCAAAACGATATCCCAGCGCCTGGAGCTCACAGTTCCCTCCTTTTTCACAGGCGGGACAGAAATGATTGCCTTCTATCAGCAATAATTCCACTATTGCTCTTCTGTAGTTTTCAATTTCCGGAGATATTGTTACGACCTCCATCCCTTCAGCAACGGGCGTGGTGCAGGAAGTCATCATTCGGCCGTTTACACTAACGGTACATACTCTGCAGGATCCGGCAGGCTTTACACCGGGCAGGTTACAAAGGGTTGGGATATAAATCCCATTCCTTCTCGCTGCATCTACAATAAACTCTCCGGGTCTGGCCTTGATCTTCTGATCATCAATGGTTATGGTAACAAATTCATTCATGATAAACTGGTTGTTTAAATTAACGGGACTCTGCCTACAGCTTGGCAGGATTCTGCAACGGCTTTTTCCAGGTCAAAACCCTCATCAAAAGATTTTCCTTTCTGAATTTTTTCTTCATATAAAACCCTGAAGTTTTTCAAGCTGGTCACAACCGGGTTTGCGGCCGTCTGTCCCAGGCCGCAACGGTTGATTTTCATGATCTGACTCCAGCTTTCAATATCTTCCAAATCCTTCCAAACACCGTGTCCATTCAGAATTTTCTCAAGTTTTTGCTTAAGCAGAAAAGGAATATTCCGGCAGGGGACACAGGAGCCGCAGGATTCATTGATAAAAAACTCCATGAAGTTCAGGACGACATCTTTTAAAAGGTCGCGGGTTTTATTGAAAATGATAAAAGATCCTCCGGTAGCCAGGTCCGAGTAACAGATAATCCGGTTGAATTCTTCCGGTCCGATCAGAGAACCTGACGGTCCTCCCACCTGCACGGCCTGAACCTCATCTGCTCCAACCATATCAAGGATATCATTCACCGAATATCCCCATTCCATTTCATAAATACCCGGATACCGGCAGTCGCCGGAGATACTGAGTATCTTGGTGCCTCTGGAGTCCTTGGTCCCCATGTTACGGTACCATTCACTTCCGAAATAAATGATTTTTACCGTTGTACAAAAAGTTTCCACATTGTTGATTACGGTAGGATAACCCAGATAACCTTTTTCTACCGGGAAAGGTGGTTTGAAGCGGGGTTCACCACGTTTCCCTTCGGCCGATTCCAGCAAGGCCGATTCTTCTCCGCATACATAAGCCCCGGCACCGTATTGAATACGGATATCGAAATGAAACCCTTCAATACCTGCAATATCTTTTCCCAGAAGATGTTGATTGCGAATTTGTTCCAGTACATGATCCAGATATTTTTCAAGATATTTATATTCATATCTTATATATAATATTCCGTCAGTGGCTCCAATTGCATAGGCAGCCAGAATCATTCCTTCAAACATCAGCTCAGGATATTCGGTTAGCAGGACCCTGTCTTTGAACGTACCGGGTTCTCCTTCGTCAGCATTACAGAAGATATATTTTTTTTCTCCTTTGGCCCTCCGGCAGAATTCCCATTTCAAACCGGTAGGAAAGCCGGCTCCCCCGCGACCTCGTATTTCCGAGAGTTTTATTTCCCGGATTACTTCGTCCGGTGAGAAATATTTCAGTTTCTCTCTTATTACAGACCCCGGGACGTAGTTGTCTTCCATTAACGGACCGTGTCGCTGCACATTGTTTCTGACCTCTGCCCGGATCAGTCCGGAAGCATTCTTCCCTCCACCATATCCTGATGTGCTTAACTCATTTAATGATTTTCCTTGTCTGATATTTTGAACGATTTCCCTGACCCGGAAAGGAGTAAGACGTGTAAAAACTTTTCCGTTGATCAGTGCTGCCGGCTCCTGGTCGCTCATACCGATACATGAGGTGTCGAACAAACCAATCAGACCGTCTTCGGTAACTGTACCAAATTTGCATCCGGCCTCTTTCTCAAAGGTCCTCGCTGCTTTTTTACGGTTCATCATATTTGCAACTACGCTATTGTTCAGGAAAATGGTGTATTTTCCCGAAGGTTCACGTCTGAAAAAATGGTAAAAACTAACCGTCTGTTCAACATAAGCCTGTGATGTATCTGTCACCTTTGCAATAACCGGCAAGGCTTCATCCGGAATATATCCTGCTTCTGTCTGTATGTCAATCAGGATATCCATCAGCCGTGTTTTATCCCGGTTGTATTTGCTGATAATTGTTTCTATCCGGTTTGCATCCATGAATGTGCGTTTTATTGTATATTTATACGATTCTTTAAGTATGAATCAATTTTTTTTGACCTTTTGTTCCTTCCGTTTTGCTGTTAATCTATTCGTTATTAATTTGTTATCTTTTTATTGATAAACATTTCACAACAAATATAAAATTGATTTTTTATTATACAAATGATTTTACTTGTAATAGTTTAATTTAAATTTGTTTTAAATTAGGTCCCCTTAATAAAAATGAGCATTTATTATTATGAAAATATTCACAAAAAGTTTCTAAATTTACGCTCTCTTAAGTATTTTCTGTACTATGGATTTTCGGGTCAGGTAAAGCAGGGGATGGATTAATAAATGAATAATACCAAAGAAACATACATCATTCATATCGAAGGCCTTGTTCAGGGTGTAGGTTTCAGACCATTTATCTACCGTCTGGCGAAGAGATATGGGATTCTTGGAACAGTGGAAAACCGCAATGACGGAGTGTGGATATATGCACAATTAGATGGTTGTCCGGATATAGATACATTTATACGGGACATCCGGGAAGAATCCCCGCCCGCTGCCAGGGTCGGGCATGTTGAAAAAGAACTTCGTCGGGAAATCGGATATAAGGATTTTACGATCGTTTCGAGCTGCGACAAATCTGCCGAAATTACCCAGGTAAGTCCGGATATTGCTGTTTGTGAAGACTGCCTGCGTGACATGAAAGAACAACCCAACAGACTGGATTATCCTTTTGTGAATTGCACCCATTGCGGACCGCGGTTTTCCATTATATCCGGTCTTCCCTATGACCGTGATAAAACAACCATGCGGGTTTTTACCATGTGTCCTTCCTGCAGGCGTGAATATGAAGATGTGAATAACCGGCGTTTCCATGCGCAGCCTGTTGCCTGCGTTGATTGTGGTCCCCATTATACACTAAGGTGCGGGAAAGAGGAAATTGAAGACCTGAGAAGGATATTAAAGAAGGTTGCCGGCATCCTGGGCGAGGGAGGGATAGTCGCCATAAAAGGTATGGGAGGATATTTTTTGTCCTGTGATGCAGAAAATCCGGAAGCTGTACAACGGCTGAGGGATGCAAAATTACGGGAAGGAAAGCCCTTTGCTGTGATGTTCAGGGACCTGGAAGCAGTGAAGGATTTTGCTGTCTTGAGTCAATGGGAAGAAGATGAGTTGGTGAGCTGGAGACGCCCCATTGTATTATTGCAGTCGGGGGAAAAAAGAAAACTGGCTGAGGGAGTTAATGCCGGGTTTCCCACCATCGGGACCCTATTGCCCTACATGCCGTTTCATTATTTGCTGTTTGAACAACTTGATCTTCCCGCCCTGGTTCTCACCAGTGGAAACCTCTCGGATGAGCCAATACTTATTGACGATCAGGAAGTATTAAACAAACTGGGTCCGGTTACAGATGCTGTTCTTACTTATAACAGAGAGATTTACAACCGGGTGGATGACTCGGTGGTCTTTTTTGCTAACAGATCCCGGCGAATGATCCGTCGCAGCCGGGGTTTTGTCCCTGCTCCACAGTATCTTCCCTTTGATGCGGACGGGATACTGGCTACCGGGGCCGAACTGGTGAATTGTTTCTGTCTTGGCAAGGGAAAACAGGCAATCATGAGTCAGTATATAGGAGACCTGAAGAATTATGAGACCTGGCAATTTTATACCGAGTCTATAGACCGGTTTAAAAAACTGTTCCGGGTTGAACCCCGGCAGGTCGTCTGTGATCTCCATCCTGATTATCTGTCCACACGGTATGCTATGGAAACCGGTCTGCCGGTCATACAGGTTCAGCATCATCATGCTCATGTTGCTTCGGTAATGGCTGAACATGGATTGGTTGAACCGGTAATCGGGGTCAGTTTTGACGGAACAGGCCTGGGTGATGACGGGAATATCTGGGGAGGAGAATTTCTGGTGTGCGATTACCGGGATTATCAACGGATGGCCCATCTGGCCTATGTCTCTATGCCGGGAGGGGATAAAGCGGCTTTGCAACCCTGGAGAATGGCGCTGGCATATCTCTATGAAATATACGGACGGGACCTGAAAACATTGAACCTTCCGGTTGTAGAAAAAGCAAAACGGGAAAAAACCTTCTTTCCGGTAATGCAAATGATAGAAAAGAAAATCAATACACCGCTGACTTCCAGCATGGGAAGATTGTTTGATGCGGTGGCAGCGTTGACAGGAATTTGCATGGATTCGGGATTTCATGCAGAAGCTCCCATGCGGCTCGAAGCGATGGTGTCTCCGGCAGAAACCGGCAGGTATTCCTGGAAACCGGGAGAATCGATAAATGTCCTTCCGATGATTGAAGAAATTGTAAGGGATGTGAAGCATAGCGTATCTCCCGGAATTGTAGCTGCCAGATTTCACCATACCATTGCTGATATCATGGTGACTATGACACGTTACGTCTGGCAACGTAGCGGCATCGACAGGGTAGTGCTGACGGGTGGAACCTTCCAGAACAAACGGCTGCTTGAAGAATCGGAACAACGATTGGAACAACAGGGTTTTCATGTTTCCCGCCCATTGGAATTTCCTGTAAATGATGGAGGGATTGCCCTCGGGCAATTAGCGATCTCGGCAGGAAGGAGGAATTGAGATGACAAGAAGCCTGCGTGATTATAACTTATGAAAGATATATTACATAGATGAAATACGTTGACGAGTTCAGAAATAAGCAGATAGTTCAGGAACTGTCAGCACAAATACGCAAAATATCTACCCGGCCGGCAGCTTTTATGGAAGTATGTGGCGGTCATACCCATGCTATCCGTAAATTTGGGATACCTTCCCTGTTGCCTGATCATATTTCATTGCTCTCCGGGCCCGGATGTCCGGTGTGTGTGTCCAGTACACACTATGTTGACCAGGCTGTTGCCTACAGTCGGCTGCCGGATGTCATCATGGCTACTTTTGGAGATATGATCCGGATACCGGGATCCACGTCTTCTCTTGACCGGGAGAAAGCCGAAGGCAGGGATATCCGGATTGTCTGGTCAGCACTGGATGCCGTAAAGATAGCAAAAGAGAATCCGGATAAAAAGGTGATTTTACTGGCGATCGGCTTTGAGACTACGGCACCTGTGACAGCCGCTGCTGTATCTTATGCCCATAAGGACCAGGTCCGGAATTTTTATCTTTTCAGTGCCCATAAAATCATGCCCCCTGCCATGGAAGCATTGATCGACGAAGGGGTGCCACTGGATGGATATATCGCTCCGGGGCACGTCAGTGTTATTACCGGTTCGGGCATTTATAAAAATATCCCTGAAAAATATAAAAAAGCCTGTGTTATTTCCGGGTTTGAGCCGGCGGATATCCTTAAGACTATTTTGATGCTGGTGAGACAGGTGGAAGATAATAACCCGAAAGTGGAGATTCAGTATAAGCGGGTCGTGAGGCCGGAAGGGAACCGAAAAGCCCTTGGGTTGATGTATGAGGTATATAACCTGCGTGATGACTGGTGGCGTGGGTTGGGTATGCTGCCGTCCAGTGGGTTATACTTACAGGATAAATATGCCAGTCATGATGCTGAGAAAGAAATAGCGGTGGAGGTAGAAGAAACCCTTGAACCTAAGGGATGTATCTGTGGAGAGGTGCTGAAAGGAGTGAAGAAACCGGTGGAATGTCCGTTGTTTGCCAGTGTGTGCACCCTTGCAAATCCCGTGGGAGCCTGTATGGTCTCCCCGGAAGGTGCCTGCCAGGCATATTATAAATACAACCGGGAAGACTGAACTTCAGTATTAACAATGATGGAAAGACAAAGGATACTGTTTTTGAAATATTTATTATGATTTTATTTATTTTTATCAAATAATCATGCAAAAAGAAAAAAAGATTTTGCTTAATCATGGCAGTGGAGGAAAAATGTCACGGGATCTGATCAGGCAGGTATTTATGAAATATTTTTCGAATGATATCTTACGTGCCGCCACCGATTCGGCTATCCTTGAGGTTCCTTCGGACTCCCTGGCTTTCACGACCGATTCTTATGTAGTCAGTCCTTTATTTTTTGCAGGGGGGGATATTGGAAAACTGGCTGTTTGCGGGACGGTGAATGACCTGTCTGTATCCGGAGCGCAGCCGGTGGCTTTGAGTGCTTCTTTTATTCTGGAAGAGGGACTTTCACTGGATGTGCTGGAGAAAATTGTCCGGTCAATGGCTGATGCTGCTGTCCAGGCCGGGATATCTATTGTGACTGGTGATACCAAAGTAGTGGAAAACGGAAAATGTGATCAGGTATTTATCAATACTGCCGGGGTGGGATGGTTGTCCCCGGAACGCCGTTCTATCAGCTTTGGGAGTAACATCGCTGTGGGGGATAAAATTATTTTGAACGGACCGGTAGGAGACCATGGGGTGGCTGTCCTGGCAGCAAGAGAATCACTGGAGATATCCCGGGAAATTAAATCTGACAGCGCTCCTCTGAATAGGTTGATCCAGGTGGTATTGGATGAAGGGATCGATATGCACTTTATGCGTGACCCGACACGCGGAGGTCTGGCTACCGTCTTATGTGAAGTTACCGAGAAAAAGAATTTTGGAGTGAATATCTATGAAAATGATATCCCGGTGAAGGAATCGGTGAAGAATATTTGTGAGGTATTTGGTTATGATCCGCTTTACCTGGCCAATGAGGGTAAAGTGGTAATGCTCATTCCGGAAAAACAGGCTACGCAGGCCCTGGACATTATCCGTTCCTGTGAACACGGGCAAGAGGCGCAGATTATTGGTGAAATAACAAATAACCACCCGGGGAAGGTGGTTATGAATACAGAAATCGGAGGAAGTCGAATGGTCGAACTGCTGGCAGGGGAACAGTTGCCCAGGATTTGTTGAAACAGAAATGCCCGGAGCCTAAGCCTGATCAGAAATTCCCGTATTCGTTGTAAAATCGGGTTAAAGCCTCGGAAATATTCTCAAAGGTCAGAAAATGTTTTTTGCATCCCACGCGGGAACATAAATAGACACGCCCACCCCGTTGTAAAGCCAGAGGAATCATCGGGGCTCCACATTCTTCACACACATTTTTACTGATCAACTCTTCATGACAGTGTGGACAATACACATGTACAAGCTCCCCTTCTTGTAGATCGAGGGAGCTTTCGTGGGTATAACATCCATAGTAGGCACATAACCTGATTTTTCCTTTCCGGTTCCCGGCTTCTATGTCCAACAGGATACTCGGCTTTTCATGGATCCGGTGGTAAGGATCCATGAGCGATTTTTTACAATAGGGACATTTTACATTCAATGCAATCTTTTCCATATCGAAGTATTTTGTGTTTTTTCATTGAAATAATCTGATTAAAATCCTTTCCATTATAAGAAAAATAATGTTACTTTCCAAACAAAAATATTGTAAAACATATTTTTTATTGGTATGCATGAATTGTCTATCGCAATGAGTATTGTGCAGTTGGCAGTTGACTATGCCGGGAAAGGCAATGCTACACAGGTAAAGGAGATGGAAATAGAGGTCGGGGATTTATCGGGTGTGGTGATAGATGCCCTCGATTTTGCCATGGAAGAAGCCGTCAGAGATACTATCTGCGAGGATGCCCGATGGGAAATTGTCCGGTTGCATGCCAGGGCCAGATGCAAAACTTGTGGGTATGTCTTTGAAACGAAAAGTTTATTTGATCCCTGTCCTGCCTGCGGGGAGTTCGGTCTCGAGTTATTGAGCGGGGAAGAACTTCGTTTGAAATCAATTGTAGTTGACTGATCTGTGAAAAATGTAACAAAAACTGATAAACATCATCGTTTGGCCGGTTTGTTATTGCTATCTTTGTAGGAGAATTACAATTTTTAAAATAGGAAAGTACCATGTGTGACAGTTGCGGATGCGGAGAATACGGCGAGGACATTATCCTCAGAAAACCCGGAGATAAAGAGGAGCATATTCATATGCATGAGGATGAGCATGCTCATCCTCATGATCATGAACAGGCGCATTATCACGGCCATGATGACCATCATAATCGTGAAATTATAGTAGAGCAAAATATCCTGGCAAAGAATGATTTGCTGGCTGAAAGGAACCGTGGGTATTTTGAAGCGAAAGGAATTACTGCTTTTAACTTGGTCAGCTCTCCGGGGTCGGGGAAAACCAGTTTACTGGAGAGAACGATCACTGAGATGAAAGACAGAAAAAGTTTTTATGTTATTGAGGGAGATCAGCAGACGATGCGTGATGCCAACCGGATTGACGCCACAGGTGTCCCTGTGATCCAGATAAATACCGGGAATGGTTGTCATCTGGATGCAGGGATGATTAACCGGGCGGTAAAAGAACTGGAGATAGACGAGGGGAGCGTGCTCATGATTGAAAATGTAGGGAATCTGGTGTGTCCCTCCTTGTTTGATCTGGGCGAGAAAAAACGAATTGTTGTGATGAGTGTCCCGGAAGGAGATGATAAACCGGCGAAATATCCAACCATGTTCCGGTCTTCGGATCTGTGTATCATCAATAAGACCGATCTGTTACCGTATGTGGATTTTGATATGGAATTGGTAAAAAAATATGCCCGGCAGGTAAATCCGGACATCGAATTTATCGAAATGTCTGTTAAAACAGGCGAAGGAATGAACCGATGGTATGCCTGGGTTGAAAAAAATGCCTGCTAAACATTAAATTTTCATCGTCTATAAAAAACTCTGAAAATCTTGATGCGAAGGAATTATTAGAAGTCCCCTTATTTCTTTTTCTCAACCATATAGACAAGTGCTTCCAGCTCGGCGCATACACTGATGTTTTGTACTATAATACCAGACGGAATTTTTAAAATCAACGGAGCAAAATTCAAAATTCCCTTAATACCGGAAACTACCATGATGTCACATACCTTTTGAGCTGCCTGGGCGGGAACGGCAATAATGCCGATCCGAATATGCTCTTTTTTTACAATTACCGGCATTTCTTTGGTAAGGAAAGCAGGGATGCGGCAGTTTTTCTTTATTTTGGCCGGGTCGATATCGAATCCTGCTGCCAGTTGAATATTCCGGGTGGAAAATCCTTTATACTGAATCAATGCCTTTCCAATATTGCCCAGTCCCGCTAATATGACTTTGTGAATGTCTTCTTTGTGAAGCAATTCATTTATTTTATCCAGAATATCCTGAATCAGGTATCCTGCTTTTTTATTACCACGTAAGTGAAATTGGGAAAAATCTTTCCTTACCTGTTCAGGACTGACACCAATTTCCTGAGCAAGGGTGTAAGAAAAAATACGTTCGAATCCCAGATTCTGGAATTTTAAAAGGCACATACGGTATTGGATGACTCGTTGTATATTTTTCTTTATCATTTTCCGTAGTTAAAGTGAGTTCTCTGTCTTAGCATAAACATACAAAAATAATCTTTTTGTTTAATAATTAACATTTTAATTATAATTTAGCACAGTCAATGAGAGATATCAATGGAAAAATTACCTGCAAAAACCGTGGAGAGACTGAGTGGTTATCGCCGTACATTGATCAATTGTCTGCATGACGGGAAAGAATACATCTATTCTCATGAACTGGCCGGCTTCACCACAAAACGGCTGTGCAGGTGCGTCGGGATTATTACCGTCCCTCCCGAATATGCCAAAGAAATAGCCGAAAGACTGATCGCTGCGGGAATAAAAGGGATACTGAATCTCACCACTATTCCTTTAAATGTTCCCGAAGAAGTCTATCTCGAAGAATATGACATGATTACCTCCCTTGAGAAAGTGGCCTACTTTGCCAGGGTGAATGAATAGAAATTTAGTCCTTTGTTCACTGGTGCGATTGTCATGTTCTCAAACACGACAGATACCATTTCCCGGTCTCCGGAGAAAATATAATTTTACAGACGATAACAAGATACGCGGATGATAAACAAACAATTACTTAATCCGGAAAGTATTGTAGTGGTCGGAGGTTCTGAAGATACTCACAAACCCGGCGGAAAAGTGCTGGAAAATATTTTACAGGGTCAATATCGGGGTGATCTTTATGTGGTAAACCCGAAAACGGGACGTGTGCAGGGAATCAACTCCTATTATGACGTAAAAGACCTGCCTCCGGTTGACCTGGCGATCCTGGCTATTGCTGCCAAATATATCCTGCCGGCAGTAGAAGTGCTGGCGGGTGAAAAAAATACAAAGGCGTTTATCATTCTCTCTGCCGGTTTTGGTGAAGAAAGCCCAGAGGGTGCCGCGATGGAGAAGAAAATTGTCCGTGTTATTGAAGAAAATGGCGGGTCGTTGATCGGTCCCAATTGCATTGGGGTAATTACCCCCCGCTACAACGGAGTCTTTACTACCCCGGTTCCGCGCCTGAATCCCCGGGGGGTGACATTGATCTCCGGATCCGGAGCTACAGCCGTCTTTATCATGGAATCGGGCATCCCGAATGGATTATCTTTTGCTGCGGTCTATTCTGTGGGAAACAGTGCCCAGAACGGTGTCGAAGAGGTACTTTCGTATCTGGATGAAAACTTTGATCCGAAGACAAGTTCGCATGCTATACTGATGTATCTGGAAACCATCCGGAAACCGGAATCTTTGCTTCGCCATGCTGCTTCACTGATACAGAAAGGATGTCGCATAGCTGTAGTGAAAGCAGGCACTTCAGTTGCAGGAATCCGGGCGGCCTCATCACATACGGGCGCAATGGCAGGTTCGGATGAGGCGGCCGCGGCCTTGTTCCGCAAAGCCGGCATCGTCAGATGTTATAGTCGTGAAGAACTGGTGACAGCAGGTGGTGTAATGATGCATCCTCTGCCTGACGGAAATAATTTTGCAGTGATCACACACGCCGGAGGGCCTGCTGTGATGCTTACGGATACCTTGTCGGAACAAGGATTGCATGTACCGGCGATATCAGGACCAAAGGCGGAGGCACTGAATGAGAAACTGTTCCCCGGTTCGTCGGTGAAAAACCCCATCGACTTTCTGGCCACCGGCACAGCGGAACAATTGGGTTATATCATAGATGCTTGTGAACATGATTTTAACAACATCGATGCGATGGTGGTTATCTTCGGCAGCCCGGGACTGTTCCCGGTGGATGATGTATATGCTTTGCTCAATGAGAAGATGAAAACCTGCCGGAAACCTATTTTTCCTGTATTGCCCTCGGTGATCAACGTGAAAAGAGAGATCAAAGACTTTATCGCCCGCGGCAGGATCAACTTCCCGGATGAGGTGGTGCTGGGAAGGGCCTTGGGGAAAGTGATGAATCAGCCGGTTCCGTTCTCCCAGCCTGAAAAAATCGTTGATAATAACCACATCCGGGATGAGTTCCCGGAAGGATACCTGGATACTGACTCTATTCATCATTTACTGAAAGAGACAGGAATCCCGGTAGTGCAGGAAAAGGTCTGTAATTCAGCTGCTGAAGCTGTCTCTTTTGCCGGGGAGACAGGGTTCCCTGTAGTGATGAAAGCGGCCGGACTCCTGCATAAATCGGATGTGGGTGGGGTAGTAACGGATGTGAACGCACCGGAAGAAGTAAAGCGTGTTTTCAAACGGCTGCTGCAGATAGAAGGGGTGGAGAGAGTGTTGGTACAACCGATGATGCAGGGAGTGGAGTTGTTTGCCGGCGTGAAAAAGGAACCCGGTTACGGACACGTAATCCTTTGTGGGATCGGAGGTATTTTCGTCGAAGTAATGCGGGATTATACGGCTTCACTGACCCCCCTCGGAAAGAAGGAGGCACTGTATATGATCCGGAACCTCAAGGGTTATAAATTATTTCAAGGCTTACGGGGTAAGCCGGGTGTGGATGAAGATGCTTTTGCAAATATTCTGGTGAAACTCTCACAATTGGTCGAAAGGATACCGGAAATTGCTGAACTGGACCTGAATCCGCTGATGGCCCGGGATCATCGTATCGTGGTAGTAGATACCCGCGTAAGGATAAAGGATAAAGGATAAAGGATAAAGGATAAAGTAATTACAAGACCAGAGTCTTTGGCGATAAAAGGGGAGAGGAAACGATCTGTTTTTTTAAATAGTAAACCAAAGGTTTGCTACTTCCGGGGACCTGAAACATGAATAGAAGCCACAGGAACGATTGATATATGAAAAACTGAAAAATTCAACAATCATCCTTTACGTTTTGAGTTTCTACCATATGTTGTAGAATATATGTCATAATCATTTTATTTGGCAAAGATCATGGCATCTACTTTAAAATAATTTTAAATTTGTAATCTTAATTTCTTTTGTGAACGACAGTATTAAAATATAAACATAAGAAACAAATATGAAAAAGATTGGGTTATTTTACGGTCCGGAAGGTGGCTCGGTGGAACGGGTAGCTAAATTGATTAAAGATCGTTTAAAGGATCAGGTGGAACTGTATCTTGTGAAGAATGTCACGGTTGCCGATGTGGCAAAATATGAAAATATCATCTTTGGAATTTCTACCATAGGCACGGAGACATGGGCTATGGAAAGTCCTGCGGAGGATTGGGCAAAGTTCTTGCCCGAACTGGGGAAAATTGATCATAAAGGAAAAACCTATGCATTATATGGTTTGGGTGATCATTTGACCTATGCCAATCATTTTGTGGATGCTTTGGGGATACTTGGAAAAGAGTTGCTCAGACAGGGGGCACGGATTGTTGGCCAGCGTCCGGTGGAGGATTATGAATTCGGCCAATCGGAAGCTGTCATTGATGACCATTTTATTGGTTTACCCCTGGATGAAGATTATGAATCGGAAAAAACTTCCGGGAGACTGGGGAAATGGCTGGATAACATACTTAAAGAATTTAGCTAAGGAAGTGAATAGTTAAGGCAGCAGAATAATGCTGCCTTTTTTGATATAATTATGGGAGTTATCTTATGAGGAATAGTCCGATAGATCCTAAGATTGTAGATGAAGTCATCCGTACGAGTTGCCTCGACCGGCTAGGCAAGGGGTCCATCCGTGAGATTGTAAGGGTGGTAAATCTGCTCGAGGCGCAGACGGGCGTTAAATATATCCGGATGGAGATGGGTGTCCCCGGCCTGCCTGCCGCTCCTCCCGGCGTAAAAGCTGAGATAGATGCACTAAAACAGGGGGTTGCTTCTTCTTATCCGATGATCGAAGGGGTACAGGTGCTGAAAGAGGAGATATCCCGTTTTGCCAAACTGTTCATGAACATTGAAGTAGATCCGAAAGGCTGTCTTCCTACCGTTGGGAGTATGATGGGGTCTATGGCCGTTTTCATGGTTGCCAACAGAACAGATCATACCAGGGAGGGGACCTTGTTTCTGGATCCGGGATTCCCCATACAAAAACAGCAATGCCATGTGCTGGGTCACGATTTTAAATCTTTTGATATTTTTGACTACCGGGGGCCGAAACTGAAAGACAAATTATATTCTTATCTGAAAACAGGAAAAGTATCCACTATCCTTTATTCCAGTCCCAACAACCCTGCATGGTTTATTCTTACAGACGAGGAATTAAGGATCATTGGCGAGATGGCGTCGGAATATAATGCAGTGGTCATAGAAGATCTGGCTTATTTCGGGATGGACTTCCGGAAAGACTACTCCAGGCCAGGAGAGCCTCCCTATCAGCCTACCGTAGCCAGCTATACAGACAATTACCTGTTGCTAATATCCAGTTCAAAATCATTTAGTTATGCAGGACAACGCATTGGGATGATGATTATCTCCGAACCTTTGTATCACCGGCACTATCCTGATCTGAAAAGATATTATCCTTCGGATGAGTTTGGGTATGCGATGATATACGGGGCTCTTTATTCGCTCTCAGCAGGCGTGTCCCACTCCTCTCAGTATGCCCTCTACGGTATCCTGAAAGCAGCCAATGAGGGAAAATATAATTTTGTGGAACAGGTAAGGGAATACGGACGGAAAGCTGCCATTATGAAAGCTTTATTTACAAAATACGGATTCAGGATTGTGTATGATAAGGACGTGGATGAACCCCTGGCTGACGGTTTTTATTTTACAGTATCTTATCCGGGATTAAAAGGCGTAGAATTAGTGGAAGAGCTGTTATATTACGGCATCGGGGCAATCTCTCTGGAAATAACCGGCAGTACCCGTAAGGAGGGGATACGTGCCTGTGTGTCTCAGGTGATGCCGGATCAGTTTAAAGACCTGGAAGACAGACTGAAAAGATTCCGGGATGATCATCCGGCAGGATGAAATTGTTATGTAGCAGATTCAAATATGACAAAAAACAGATTTTTTTTAAAAGGAAAATATTACTTTTGATCGGAATAATTAAAAAAAGACAGTTATGGCAAAAGTCAGAGGGGCGATCGTTGTGGACACGGAACGGTGTAAAGGTTGTGAACTATGTATAGCATCCTGTCCGACAAATGTAATCGCCATGTCAAAAAAGGTAAATAGTAAAGGTTATCATTATTGTTACATGGAAAATCCGGAGGCATGTACCGGTTGTATGAACTGTGCGATTGTCTGTCCGGATGGAGTGATTACCGTTTACCGTAAAAAAATTGAAACTACGAAAGTCTGAAAAAAGCAGAAATATGGAAGAAGATTTTGTTTTAATGAAAGGAAATGAGGCGCTTGCCGAGGCGGCTATTCGTGCCGGTACAGATGGTTATTTCGGCTATCCTATTACTCCGCAGAGTGAGGTGATGGAGTATCTGACGGCTGCCAAACCCTGGGAGACGACCGGAATGGTAGTACTGCAGGCCGAAAGTGAAGTAGCTGCCATCAATATGTTATATGGGGGAGCTGGTGCCGGAAAAAGAGTGATGACTTCCTCTTCCAGTCCGGGAATCAGCCTCATGCAGGAAGGGATATCCTATATTGCCGGGGCCGAGTTACCGGTGGTGCTTGTAAATGTTGTCAGGGGTGGCCCCGGTTTAGGGACTATCCAGCCCTCGCAGTCAGATTATTTCCAGGCTACCAAGGGGGGAGGACACGGAGATTACCATCTGTTGGTACTGGCTCCTGCTTCCGTTCAGGAAATGGCTGATTTCCTGGAAGAAGCTTTCGATTTGGCTTTCAAATACCGGAATCCGGTGATGATCCTCTCTGACGGGGCCATCGGACAGATGATGGAAAAGGTGAAATTTAAACCCCAGCGACCCAGGATGAAAGATTCAGAGTTGCCTGAGTGGGGGACTACCGGGAAGACCCCGGACCGGGAACGGAACATTATCACCAGTCTTGATCTGGATCCATACCGACAGGAACGGTTTAACAGAAAACTGATAGAGAAGTATGAGAAAATGAAAAAAGAAGAGGTAAGGTATGAAACCTTCCAGTGTGATGATGCCGAATATCTGCTGGTGGCTTACGGTACCAGTGCGCGCATTTCTCAGAAATCAGTGCAGATAGCTCGCGAACAGGGCATTAATGTAGGTCTTCTGCGGCCCATAAGTCTCTTTCCGTTTCCAATGGAACCGTTGGATAAGCTGGCTGATCAGGTAAAAGGGATGTTGAGTGTGGAGATGAGCGCCGGACAGATGGTGGAAGATGTGAGGCTGTCCGTTCATGGAAAAGTCAGGGTAGAGCACTATGGCAGGATGGGGGGAGTGATCCCTACACCCGAAGAAATCGTAACTGTTTTAAAACAAAAATTTATCGGAGGTTAATATGGCTGAAATAGATTTGAAAGATATTATATCGGAAAAGAACCTGGTGTATAAAAAGTCCAGGGTTCTGACAGATAAAGTAATGCATTATTGTCCCGGATGCGGGCATAGTACCACCCACCGCATTATTGCAGAAGTGATCGAAGAAATGGGCATTCAGGAAAAAACCATCGGCATCGCACCGGTAGGGTGTTCTGTCTTTATGTATGATTACATAGATGTGGACACCCAGGAGGCCTCCCATGGGCGTGCCCCGGCCCTGGCCACAGCGATTAAAAGACTCCTGCCTGATCGTTATGTGTTTACCTATCAGGGAGATGGAGACCTGGCTGCTATTGGTACGGCAGAGACCATTCATGCCTGCAACCGGGGAGAAAACATTACCATGATCTTTATTAATAACGGAATCTACGGGATGACAGGAGGACAGATGGCCCCGACTTCAATAGAGGGGATGCGTACGTCCACAACTCCTTACGGCAGGGACGCTCATTTGATGGGCCATCCGATAAAAATGACCGAACTGGTGGCACAACTGCCGGGTACCTATTACGTGACAAGACAAGCAGTGCACACACCTCTCCTGGTGCGGAAAACAAAAAAAGCAATCCGGAAAGCATTTGAGTATCAGGCACTGAATAAAGGCGTTTCTTTTGTAGAAGTGGTTTCTAATTGTAACTCGGGATGGAAAATGACACCTGTGCAGGCAGTGAAATGGCTGGATGAGAATATGTTGCCTTTCTATCCGTTGGGGGATATCAAAGTGCCGAAAGACTAATGTATAAAACAACAGGAAAAAAGTAATTACTATGACTGAAGAAATAATCATAGCCGGTTTTGGAGGACAAGGGGTCTTGTCTATGGGTAAGATTCTTTGTTATTCTGGGGTGATGCAGGGGAAAGAGGTGAGCTGGATGCCTTCCTATGGCCCCGAGATGCGGGGAGGTACGGCCAACGTGACAGTGATCATCAGTGATGATCGCATCAGCTCACCGATACTGAATTCTTTTGATTCGGCCATTGTCCTTAATCAGCAGTCGATGGACAAGTTTGAGAAAACAGTAAAACCCGGGGGAATTCTCCTGTATGACGGAAACGGGATCTCCCGCCATCCCATACGGGAAGATATCAATATCTACCGGGCTGACGGAGCTGAAGAAGCTGCCAAAATGGAAACGACCCGTACCTTTAATATGATCATGCTGGGGGCTTTTCTCAAGATCAAGCCCATCGTAGAAATGGAGAATGTGATCAAAGGACTGAAAAAATCCCTGCCCGAACGTTATCACCATCTTCTGCCCCTGAATGAAAAAGCCATCCACCGCGGCATGGAAATCGTGCAGGAGATTCATGTAGTAGAGAAGGTCTGAATTATCAGAAGTCCCCTATATATATAAACACGATATTAAGATTCATCTACGCAGGAACCTTGCTCTGTTTTGAGGTAGTATGCATATTTAACTACGTCGCTATTTAATCCGCCTTGCGTTCCGCTATGGGCGCCTACTGTGCCTTCGCGAAGCCGCTTCGGCGAAGCGCAGGGCTTATTTTTCAGGCAACAGAACCACTTCCAGATAATGATCTTTGGTGAAGTATTTACAGGCTGCCCGCTGTATGTCGTCAGGCCGGATGCTTTTAATAATTGAGGTTAGTTCTTCCAACGTATGTAAACCGTCTTTGTTGACGAAGCTGTCCATTAATTTTCCCAGCCAGTAGCTATTGTTTTCATGATCTGTTTGCAGTTCACGGATCATGGTTTCCCTGGCTTTCTCCAGGTTTTCCGATGTGGGAAGGTTGTTATTCATATGATCCATCTCCTGAAAGACTGTATTTACCAGACCATCGACGTTGTCAGGACTGCATCCCCAGTTGACCAGAATGGTGTATTCGGGTTTGGGATATTTGGTATTAGATTTTTGGATCCCTACGCCATACACTTTACTCTCACCTTCCCGCATGATCTCGCGTAGCCGGATGTTTAGAATATTCATGGTCATGTTAAAGACAATCCTGTTTTTCACATTCCAGTCAAAGGGATCCTGCATCAGGAGAGCTACCAGGCTTTTGGGTTCAGATCCCTTGTGTACTGTGGCTTTTATGATACCCTTGGGGAATTCCGGACGGACATCCTTCCATTCATTTTTTCGATTAATGGCAGGCAGGCTGCCCAGGTATTTTTGCAAGAGGGGGAGAATCGTGTCCACATCAAAACTTCCTACGAAGAAGAAATGGAACCCTTTGGCATCGGCAAACCGGTCTTTATAGAAAGCAAGGATGTTATCCAGGTTCAGATCGCTGATCTGTTTTTCTGTCGGGATCTGGAAGTACCGGGGATCATTGTTGGAAGAGAGTTTGTATAAAGTGTCAACGAATACCATCTGGGGATTGGATTTCAGAAAGCGGACCTGGGTAGCCAGTTTCGACTGGAAAGTGCGGAAAGATTCTTCGTCTTTACGGGGTTGGGTAAAGTAAAGCCAGGTAAGTTGCAGCATGGTTTCCAGGTCTTTTTTATTACTCTTTCCGGAGATCCCTTCGGTGAGTTCATTTATTTTCGGAGATACGGAAACCTTTTTCCCCGAAAGGAATTTATTCAGGTCCGTAGCGCTCAGGGGACCGATGCCACTTTGTGTAATGACAGAAGGGGTCATCCGGGCCATAAAAGCCTGATCATCAGGCACCAGTGAACTACCACCGTTATTATAGGAATCCATCAGAATTTCATCATTTTTAAAAGTAGTGGGTTTCAGGATAATGGTTACGTCATTGCCCAATGTAACTTCCGTGAAGCCGAAAATATTGTTTTTTTTGGTACTAACGATTTTCGCTCCCGGCAGGGGTTTCGTAATCAGCCGACCGGATATTTTCTTATCAATATAGGCTGTAACGGGCGCGACCAGGGCCGTTTTATAAGCGCTCAGTAAGGAGGTTGTGTCCGGGACAATATTGTCTTTTTTATCCGGGCCTGTAACCAGTATCTCCACATTCTTTTTTGTAAGCAACATGTCCATGATGCGGTTAAGT
Organism: uncultured Rikenellaceae bacterium; assembly: GCA_964383915.1. Taxonomy (GTDB): domain Bacteria; phylum Bacteroidota; class Bacteroidia; order Bacteroidales; family VadinHA17; genus DRPN01. The sequence goes on along the minus strand of CAYLJE010000017.1, from coordinate 10,630 downwards.
TCTGACAGGGTAATGCCGGGCAGGGTCTTTTTTACCAGGGCATACTCATTGCCTATGCCAGGGAAGGACTCCTGTTCCAGGAAGTTCCTTACATACTCATCTACATAGTAAGATGAATTGGTTTTGTTTTTTTCCTTGAGCATGTTTTCGTAGTTGCTGAGGATATCGGCTTTTTGCCGTTCCAGTTCCTCTTCGGTAAACCCGAACTTTTTTGCGCGCATATTTTCTTTAATCAGTGTGGAAAAGGCTGCCTGTATTTTGTTGGTTTTCGGGATGGCCATACTTTGCCATGCATCTTTCGTGCGAACCAGAAACCCGCCATACCCACAGCCGGCATATAGAAAAGGGGCATCCGGTTTCTGGGATATCTCATAAAAACGATTATTCAACATGCCGGAGATCAATGACATCACCAAGGAACGACGATAGTCTGCCTCAGTGACCAGATGGGTCTTCGTATGTTTCCAGAAAACGGCCACCTGGTTGTTCGTAGCTTCTTTGTCCGTAGCTACCGCAATGATGGGGTTGTTATTATCAGGTAACCCGTAAACAGTCCGCTCTCTTTCGTGCCTGGGGTTTTTTACCAGATTAAAATTTTTTATGATTTGTTTTTCCGCATTCACCGGATCTATATCTCCCACAATGACTATGGCCATTAGGTCGGGTCGGTACCAGTCTTTATAGAATCTTTTCAGTGTTTCATACTTGCCATGTTCCACAATATCCATTTTGCCAATGGGAAGCCGTTTGGCATATCTGGAACCCTTGAAAAGTACCGGGAAATATTTTTTCTGCATCCGGTCCTGGGCGCCCAGTCCGAGTCTCCATTCTTCTTCGATGACACCTCTTTCCTTGTCAATTTCCCTGGGGTCAAACAGCAGGTTGTGGCCCCAGTCTTCGAGTATCAGAAAGGCCGAGTCAAGTAAGCTTTTCCGGTCGGAAGGGATCTGGAACTGATAAACCGTTTCGTCAAAAGAAGTATGGGCATTCAGATCGGCACCGAAACGCATGCCCGATTCTTCCAGAAAATCCACCAACTGGTTTTTATTAAAATGCTTGCTGCCGTTGAAAGCCATATGTTCACAAAAATGAGCCAGACCCTGCTGGTCGTTATTTTCGAGAATGGAACCTGCATTAACCACCAGCCGGAATTCCACCCGTTTTTGCGGTTTCTCATTATGCCGGATATAATATTTTAGCCCGTTTTTCAGTGTGCCTGTAATGACAGCAGGATCCTGAGGCAACGGCTGATTCCCTTGTTGAGCAAAAAGGATGAAGGAAAGAAAAAAGAAAAAAACAGTCAGAACAGATATTGTCAACTTTTTCATGATTATCGGTTATAAATGAAATAAAGCTAAAAATAGAAATTTTTTCAATAGGGGAGGTATGATAAGAATCATTTTTTTTGCCGGGCCCGTCAACACTCTATTTTACAATTCCTTCTGTCACACTTGCGCTGGCAAAGATCTCCATACCGCAGGCACTGACCTTTCCGGAGAGCCGGTAGTTTAGAAAAAAGTCCCCTTTATGTTTTTTACTTCTCATAGAAGTGCATATCCCGGATATACTGCCACACCGGTTCCCGGAAGAAGAAGCGCATATCTTTTCCTTGCCTGATGGCCTGTCGCAGGAAACTCGAGGAGATCTCGATCAGGGGAGCCTGTGTTACGGTGATATGAGCCTCGGGGAGCAATTTCTCTAAAGACGGGTGCCTGTTGTCGGGATCATATCCTTTTCGGGGATAAACGACCATTTCCCTTTCCCTGACCAGCTGCCCGAAATTTTTCCATTTGTGCAGGGTGACCAGGTTGTCCGCTCCCATGATCAGCACAAATGCACGCCTGGGATATTTTTCCGAGAGGTAAGCCAGGGTATCAATGGTATAGGAAGGTTTGGGCATGTGAAATTCAATGTCTGAGGCACGAAAACGAGGGTCTTCGTCAATGGCCAGGTTGACCAGTTCAAGACGGTGATACTCGGGGAGGAGGGAGGCATGCTCTTTTAACGGATTTTGTGGAGAAACAACAAACCAAACCTGCTGCATATCGGTGTACTCAAGCAGGTAATTGGCAATAGCTGTGTGGCCGATATGGATAGGATTAAAGCTGCCGAAAAAAAGTCCCGTTTTCATGGTTTCCCGATAAAGTTTTGGACGATTTCTTCGGCTTTGGCCAAGGCTTCTTTCAGCTTGTCATTTACCAGTACAATATCAAACTCCGGAGCATATTCCATTTCTCTGCCGGCTTTGGATATCCGTTCGTGTATGCTCTCTTCGGGATCCGTTGAACGGTGACGGAGACGCTTCCCCAGTTCCCCGATGGAGGGGGGCATGACAAATACAGACAAGGTATGATCCCCGTATTGTTTTTTGATGTTCAGGGCTCCTTTCACATCCACATCAAAAACCACATGCAATCCTTTGTCCAGCAGATGTTGTATTTCCTGTTTCAAGGTACCGTAATAGTTGCCTTTATATACTTCTTCCCACTCAACAAAAGCTCTTTCTTTGATTTTTTTCTTAAAGTCTTCCACTGTGAGGAAATAATAATCTTTTCCGTCGGTTTCATGGGGACGCCGGGGACGGGTAGTGGCTGACACGGAGAAAGCCAGGTTGGGAAATGTTTTCAACAGGTGTCTTACGATGGTTGTCTTCCCGGCGCCTGACGGAGATGAAAAGATCAGAATTTTGCCGTGGCCGGCAGATGATAGCTTCCTGTGATTCTTCTTTCCCATAATACCCTGTTATAATACATTGAAAGATTGTTCTTTGATTTTCTCCAGCTCATCCTTCATCATCACCACATATTTCTGTATTCCGGCATGGTTGGCTTTTGATCCCAGTGTATTAATCTCGCGGCCCATCTCCTGGACGATAAAACCCAACTTTTTACCAGTAGCGCCACCCTTAACGAGGGTCTCGAGAAAATAACGGCAATGGTTGGCCAACCGCACCTTTTCTTCAGTAATATCCAGTTTATCCAGGTAGTAAGCAATCTCCTGCTCAAAGCGTTCCCGCTCGACCGCTTTTAATCCGGCCAGTTCCCGGAGGTTTTTTTCAAGTCGCTCACGTACTGCCGGAATGCGCTCCTGCTCAAAGGGGATGATCTTTTCCAGCAGGGTCAGAATGGCTGTCACGTGGCTCCGCATATCTGTCTCAATGCTTTTCCCCTCCTGTTCCCTGAAACGGATGACCTGTGCGAGGGCTTCCCTGACCGTTTGTTCTATTTCCTGCCATTCCGTTTCATCAATCTCCCGGGTTGTATCCGTCAGCACTTCAGGCCATCTGAGGAGGCCCTGGATCAGGGATTCTTCCGATTGAATGTCCAGTTCCTCAGAAACCTCACGCAACTGACGGAGATAATGTTTGATGGCCGTTTTATTCACATCGGGGTAAGTCTCTCCCGTAAAATCAGTGACGTAAAGTGTCATATCTATCTTCCCGCGTATCAGTTGTTCCGTGACTATTTTTCGTAGCACCAGCTCTTTGTTGCGGTAGGCTGCCGGCAAATGGGTAGAGATATCCGTTTGTTTGGAATTCAGGGTTTTTATTTCTACCGTGATTTGTCTGTCTGTGAAGTTGTTCGTTGCCTTACCGTAGCCGGTCATTGATTGAATCATGCTATTTTCTTTCTGTTAAGTTTGATAAGCAACAAATTTACACTAAATTTTTGCCCTGTCAAACCATTTACTTGCTGATGTGAGGGTCATTGGTTCACAGCCTTGTGGCTGTTCATGTCATTTGCGATCCGCCGCCTGGCGGACGCTGTCATTTACTCGTTGACGCGAGTACCCTAATTGTTTGAGATTAAAGTGATTTGAAAAAACTCTCAGTCTCTTCTTCTAACAATTACTTTAGTCTTATATTTCCCTGTCAGATAATAAAGCAGGGAAATAATGAAACCAGCGAACAATCCCATAGGGACGGCCCACCAGATACCTGTTACCCCGATTTTATGCGACATGAAGTACGCGGCAGGGATACGGATAAACCAAAGGGCAATCAGGGTGATGAACATGGGGATCAATGTATCTCCTGCGCCCCTCAATACCCCATTAATCGAAAACATGGCTGAAAAAATAATATAGAAAGCACTTACAATGACCAGATATTGCCGTCCGATACGGATTACATCAGGATCTTTTGTAAACAAACCCATCAGTTGGGAGGGAAAAAGTTGGACGATCAGGGTAATGGAGACGGATATGATACTGCTCATCCAAAGGGTGGAGATCAGGCCTTTTCTTACCCTTTCCGGTTTTCCGGCACCCAGATTCTGGCCGACGAAAGTAGCCAGTGCAGCAGCAAAATTCATGGCGGGCAACGATGCCAGAGAGTCTAAACGGCCGGCTACGGAATAGGCGGCAATCACATTGGTGCCGAAAGTATTGACAATACCCATCAACGCCATCAATCCCAGGGCGACAAAGGTTTGCTGGAAACCCGTAGGTAGTCCGATACGGAGGCTTTTCCGGAAAATATCCTTGTCAAACTTTAACCCGAAGAAAGATATACGGATTAATTGATGGTATTTGTTCAGATACCAGATGGCTGTAACCAGTGCTCCTGCCTGTGCCAGCACTGTGGCTATAGCAGCTCCTGCAATACCCCACCGGAAAACCATTACGAATAAAACGTCCAGACCAATATTTGCAAGGGTAGCCCCTATCTGAAAATACAGCGGCGTTTTGGAGTCTCCCAGTCCGCGAAGGATGGCATTGGTGCCGTTGAATCCAAAAAATACAACAATGCCGGCCAGGATAATATGCAGGTAGGTCTTGGCCTGAGGTAGTACTTCTGCGGGGAGTTTTAGCAGGAGGAAAAGATCTTCGCTGAAGATAATGCCCAGGATAGACATCGCGATAGAGGCAAAGAAAGCAAAAATATAAAAGGTGTCCATGGCGCTTTTTACCTGCTTAAGTTTCCGGGCTCCGAAATACTGGGCAATGACAATAGTAGTGCCACTGGCTACTCCGATGAGTAAGGAAATGACGGTAAAGATTACAGGAAAAGAAGCCCCTATTGCCGCCAGCGCCTGCTTCCCGAGAACATTCCCCACGATGATGCTGTCCACAATATTATATAGTTGCTGGAAAAAATTTCCCAGCAACATAGGAGTGGCAAAATGTAGAATTAATCCTGCTTCTTTTCCTTCGGTAAGATCTTTCATAATATTGAAAAATGTCGCACAAAGGTGCGGATAAAACTTAATATTTAAAATATCTGTTTTGAAAAACAGGTTAAATGATTATCAGTGAATGAAGCCCTGTCAATTCTTCGTATTTTTTATCCCTGGAATTTTAGGTTAAACAAGAAACATAAATTAACTTTGAATTTATCTTGGATTTTTTGAATCAATAATATTATGGTGAAAAGTTCAGACATATTGTTGGTAGATGCTTTGAAAAAAGGAGATATAGATGCATTTGACCAACTTTTTACGAAATATAATAAAAAACTGTATTATTTTGCGCAGGGGTATCTTGATTCCGGAGAGGATGCGGAAGAATTAGTACAGGAGGTCTTTATTAAAATATGGGAAAAACGTGCAGATTTAAAAGAGTATTTATCTTTTAATTCCTTTATATTTACTATCACATACAATGCGATACTAAAATATTTCAGGAAAAAAAGCAGGGAGAAAAAATACATGGAGCAGTATTTGGCTGATTTCTCAAAAAAAGATCATGAGACAATTTCTGAGATAGAATATAAAAACCTGCTTGAGCTTACAATAAAAGCAATAGATAATATGCCTGAGAAGAGAAAACAGGTTTTTAAACTGAGTCGCTTTGAGGGATTAAGCAATAAAGAGATTGCAAAGCAACTTCATATTTCCAAAAGAACCGTTGATACCCATATCTACAACGCATTAAAGTTTCTAAAGGGGCAGTTGCCTGAAGGAACTTTATTGACGCTTCTGTTTTTTTATCTTTTTGTTCAGTGAGACACGGGTCTTAAAAGAATAGTGCCTTAAAAAAATATCTATACCTCATTACGTATAAAACTTCTGGGCGGGATATAACTATAAAGATGTGTAATTATATATTTTTTAAATGAACGAAAGAAAAGGGATCAACATAGAATTAATTAAGAAGTACTTTAAACATAAATGTACTGAGGAGGAAAAAGAAAAGGTAAAAAGTTGGTTTGATGAACCATCTCTTGAAAAGAAACTGAAATATATGTTAAGGGATCAATGGGAAGAGATTGACCCAGACACTCAGAAAATAGATGTGGATTCCGGACGTATTTTGGATATAATACATCATAAACTTCATAAGAAAGAATGGAAAGTTATATATACCCAATCATTCTTACATAAAGCTTATAACAAATTCTCCAGGATTGCGGCGATACTTATTTTGCCGGTTCTCATTCTTTCAGGCTGGTATATAATTGATAGTGTTTCTGCTTCAAAAGTTGAAAAGACAGGTTTTGCTGAAATTTTTTCTCCCCTGGGGGCAAGGACTCATTTTGAGCTGCCTGATGGTTCCGGCGGTTGGTTAAATTCGGGCAGTACATTAAAATTCCCTGTTAAATTCTGTGGGACGGAAAGGAAAGTATTGTTAAAAGGCGAAGGATATTTTGATGTGATAAAAAATCCCGGAAAACCTTTTGTAGTGAAAACCGGAGACATTGAAGTGATGGCATTGGGTACAAGATTTAATGTCCTGAATTATCCCGATGATAAAACCATGGGTGTTACCCTTGAATCAGGGATGGTTACAATAAACAATATCTTCAATAAAAAAGTATTTAGATTAACAGAATTAAAGCCAGACGAACAAGTGGTTATAAATAAAAAATCCAGGAAGTATCAAAAAAGAAAAGTTGTTTCACAGAACTATTCTGCCTGGAAACAGGGCCTGCTCATATTTCGTAATGATCCTATGAATGATATAGTTAAAAGACTGGAACGATGGTATAATGCTGAAATAATCATTAAAGACAAGAAATTGGAGAGTTACAGGTACAGGGCCACATTTGAAGATGAAACATTGGAAGAAGTCCTGAAACTATTAAAATTATCCTCTCCTATTGATTATGTTGTGGCTAAAAGGAAAAAACTGCCCGACGGATCATTTTCCAGAAAGAAAATCACACTTTTTATTAAACCCGGATATGAAAATAAGATTATCTAATATTTATTAAGAGTAATAATACTCTGTAACCCTATTGTTTAACCTAAACTGCTTGCCTATGAAATAAACCGGAAAAAACAAAAGAAGCAGGAAAGCGTTGCCGCGCTTTCCTGCAGAATCTTTAGCAGGTAATTATCAACAGCTAACTATTACTATTTATGAAAAATTAACCCACTAAAATCTACAAAAGTATGAAAAAAAAGAGTAATTTAACGGGAGCATTTTTAAAAACAGTATGTTCCTCAAAAAAATTTCTTGCCATGAAAATAACAGTAATGTTACTTCTCCTCAGTGTTGTTCAGGTAATGGCAAATAATTCATATTCTCAAAATACCCGTCTTTCACTGAATATGAAAGATGCAACGGTTGGGAATGTCCTGGACAATATCGAAAACCAGAGTGAATTCTACTTTTTGCTCAATCAGAAGCTGGTGGATGTGAACCGAAAAGTTAATATTAAAGCCAGAAATGAAAAGATCAGCAGTATTCTTAATGATCTTTTCAGGGGCACGAATATTAATTTTTTGGTTATTGACCGCCAGATTGTATTGTCACCCAAGGATCTTCTGCAGGCTGAAAAAACGGTTAAAAAGAGTCAACCACAGGGGTTTGTGGTAAAAGGGAAAGTCACCGATGAAAATGGAGATCCGCTTCCCGGCGTTAATATCATCGTAAAAGGCACAACCCATGGAACAATCACCGACGCGAACGGGAACTATACCCTGGAAGGGAGTAATCCCAATGCAACGCTGGCATTTTCTTTTGTGGGATATAAAAGCCAGGAAATCCCTGTGGCGGATAAAAAAGTAATCAATGTTACCATGATGGAGGAAGCCATCGGACTTAAAGAGGTTGTGGCCATTGGATACGGCACGGAGCAAAGACGTGAAATTTCAGGCTCTGTTGCCAAAGTGTCGGAGAAAAATTTTAATAAGGGGGTAAATAAAAATGCAGTTGATCTTTTGCAAGGGAAAGTAGCCGGTTTAACTGTTACCCAAAGTAGCGGTGACGTTACATCTGACAAGACAATACGTCTAAGGGGCGTTTCCTCATTGACAGGAAGCAGCTCGCCTTTTATTGTGATTGACGGTGTCCCCGGCTTAAGTATAAATTCAGTATCTCCTCAGGATATTGAATCTATCAGTGTTTTAAAGGATGCTTCGGCAGCAGCAATATATGGCTCACGTTCTGCAAGCGGCGTAATTTTGATAACTACCAAGAAAGGGAGTAAAAATAAAACAGTTGTTGATTATAACGGATATGCTGCTGTAAGTTCCATAGTTAACAAACCTGATGTACTGACCGCAGCTGAATGGCGTCAATATGCTTCTGATAATAATATTGATGTGACGGGATTGGATTTAGGTGGGAATACGGACTGGTTTGGAGAAATAATGCGTACGGGCATTTCCAATAATCATGATCTGTCAATTTCGGGCGGTGGCGAAACCTATAATTACAGGGCTTCGGCCTCTTATCTGGGGGCACAGGGTGTGGTTAAAAAAAATGATCTGAAACGGTTGAACACCCGTTTTGTATTTAATCAAAAAGCCCTGAACAATAAGTTGAATATTAATGTCATTGGCGCTACAACACAACGCGATTATCACCCTACCAATGGTTATAACTTTGTGCTTGCTTATAATATGATTCCTGTTGATCCTGTAAAAAATGCTGATGGCACATGGTTTGAAAGTCTGGAATATGATCAGGGAAACCCTGTACATAATATCGCATTAAACAGCCGTCTTCATAAAACAAATCTTTATTATATAAATACAAAAGCAGATCTTGAACTCTTTACAGGTTTTAATATGAGTCTGAGTTTATTGAAAGAGAGGGGAAGTGACGATTATAGTTTATATAATAACTCTGAAACCCAACAAGGACGAAATGACCATGGTTTTGCCCAGAGATCAAACAGTGTCAATGACAAACGGTTACTTGAATATGTTGTCAATTACAAAAAGAAAATCGGTGAACATAATATTGGCATCTTAGGTGGTTATTCCTATGAAGATGATTATAACCAGTGGGAAGGTGCTCAAAACAGGCAATTCGTCACCAATCTTTTCTCGTATAATAATCTGGGAACAGGGGAAGACCTGCGTCCGGGAGATGTATGGTCCGGTAAAAATATGAGTAAGTTAATTTCGTTTTTTGGCAGGTTCAATTATATTTTTAATGAAAAATATATTCTTACAGCCACCCTGCGTAAAGACGGATCTTCAAAATTCGGGAAAAATAATAAATGGGGGACCTTTCCCTCGGTATCTGCCGGATGGATTATCTCAGATGAACCATTTATGAGTGGGCTGAATTTTCTTGACAATGTCAAGTTAAGGGCAGGCTATGGTATTACAGGTAATCAAAATGGGATCGCACCTTATCGGTCGTTAGAATTATATGGTGCTGCCGGACAATACTATGATAATGGAAACTGGTACCGTGCTTTTCAAATCAGCCAGAATGCTAATCCCGATCTTAAATGGGAACAGACAGCTATGCTTAATATAGGGGTCGACTTTAGTATGTTTAATAGTCGATTGTCCGGGACATTTGAATATTACGATAAAAAAACCAGTGACCTGCTTTATACTTATAGTGTCCCTGTACCCCCGTTTCTTTATCCCAATATGTTGGCCAACGTTGGGGATATGTCCAATAAAGGAGTTGAAGTTCATGTCAACGGCGATGTAATCAGGAAATCGGATTTCAGATGGACGGTTGCCGTAAATTTTGCACATAATAAAAATATGATCACAAAATTGTCGAACAATAACTTTACAACCAAGGCTATTAAGACCGGTTCAGCCTGGATTAGAGGCGGTTCGCAAAATACCACACATATCGTAGAAGAAGGAAAACCGGTAGGAACCTTCTATGGCTGGCAGTGTCTTGGGTTAGATGAAAACGGTCATTATATTATGAATGATATGGTGGATGATAAGCCCGGACTTACTGATGAAGATCGTACTTTTATAGGGGATGCAAATCCGAAATTTACGTATGGCATCTCTAATATTATTACGTATAAAAAGTTTGAACTAACTTTCTTCTTACGAGGTGTTTATGGTAATGATGTCTTAAACTATGCCAGAATGTCTTATGCCACTACCCAATGGTTGCCCGGTGCTAATGTTTTAAAACAGGCCCTGACAAGTGGTTTAACGGATAGCCCTGTGTATTGTAGTTACTATATTGAAAAAGGCTCTTTTCTGCGTATGGATAATGCCAGTTTTGCTTACAATATTGATACCAAAAATCTTTTGGGGATTCAAAAGTTAAAACTCTATTTTACTGCGCAAAACCTGTTTATAATTACCAACTATTCAGGTCCGGATCCCGAAGTAGAAATGACCGGTCTTGATCCGGGTGTACAAGGCAGAGAGTATTATCCCAAGACAAGAACATTTACCCTGGGTATTAATGCAAGTTTTTAATTTTTTAAATTATTTTTATTATGAAAAAGTATAATAAATATTTA
>CAYLJE010000016.1:12682-30925 GCA_964383915.1 uncultured Rikenellaceae bacterium | reverse complement strand
GATAAGAATATCATCAGGGAAGTCAACAAAATAAAGGACATCAAGGAAATTAAATTCAACGGTCCCAAAGAAAACATTACGCTTATCGGCAAAGAAGTAGATGAAGCTTTTCTGGGGAAGGTGGTACAGTTGTCTCTTACTCCAAAAGCGGTGAAAAAACACCATGAACTGAAAATCGTCTATACCCCTATTCACGGCACCGGCGTCAGGCTGGTGCCTTTGGCTCTGGAAAGATATGGTTTTACCCATATCATCCATGTACCTGAGCAGGATATCACCGATGGAAACTTTCCTACGGTAGTCTCTCCTAATCCGGAAGAACATGCTGCCCTGGAGATGGCCCTGAAAAAAGCCGATGAAACCGACGCCGAATTAGTGATGGCCAGCGATCCGGATGGAGACAGACTGGGTATTGCCGTACGTGATGACCAGGGACAGATGATGTTACTCAACGGCAACCAAACCGCTACACTCCTTACCTATTATCTCCTTACACGCTGGCATGAGCAAAAGAAACTAACAGGCAAGGAATACATCGTCAAAACCATTGTCACTACTGATTTACTGGCTGACATAGCCAAACATTTCGGGGTAAAATACTATGAGGTCCTGACAGGGTTTAAATGGATCGCCGATACCATCCGTAAAAAAGAGGGAAAGGAAATATTTATCGGCGGAGGAGAAGAGAGCTACGGTTTTATGATCAGCGATTTTGTTCGCGACAAGGATGCAGTCAGCGCTGCCGTTATGATAGCAGAGACTGCTGCCTGGGCCAAAGAGCAGGGAATGACCTTGCTGGATGTACTGAAAAACGTATATATGCAGTTCGGCTTTTACAAAGAAGACCTGCTGAATATTGTCAGGAAAGGAAAAAGCGGTGCGGAAGAAATCCAGATTATGATGGAGCAATACCGAAGCAATTACCCGGAAACCATTAACGGTGCCAATGTTATGCTAATCCATGATTATCAGAAACGGCAAACCATCGATCTAATATCCGACCTGCGTTACCATATTACATTACCCGAATCCAATGTCCTTCAGTTTATCCTGCATGATGGATCCAAAATATCTGTACGCCCTTCGGGTACTGAACCAAAAATAAAATTTTATTTCAGTGTACATGAGCATCTGAACAAACCGGAAGACTTTGAGAAAATAAACCGTGGTTTGGCAGAACGAATCGAACATATCAAAAAAGACCTGGGATTATTATCATAGCAAACCCACGGCATACCCTGACTTAAACCATTATAAACATCATGAAGAGTTACAGAAAAGAACTTTGGTTTCAGACCGGCAAACGGCGCGAAATGATTAACATTACGCCACAGTTAAACGAATACCTGCAGGAGAGTGGTGTCCGTGAAGGATTGATGTTATGTAATGCCATGCATATCACAGCCAGCGTGTTTATCAATGACGATGAGCCGGGCCTGCACCATGATTTTGAGGTATGGCTGGAAAAACTGGCTCCCGAAAAACCTTATTCCCAATACCAACACAACGGATTTGAAGATAATGCAGATGCCCACATCAAACGAACCCTTATGGGACGGGAAGTGGTGATTGCCATCACCGAAGGGAAACTGGATTTCGGTCCCTGGGAACAGGTCTTTTATGGCGAATTTGACGGCATGCGGAGGAAACGTGTCCTCGTAAAGATTATCGGGGAATGAAGAAACGTTGAATCGTTGATTATTGAATGATGAACCTTTTCCTTAGCATCCCGGTAGTACCAAAATCCAGCAAGACGGTTTTCCCTTTCACCGGCACCCGGCAGTCTGCCTGCCTGTACCGGGATGGACTGGCACTTTTGAAAGCTTGAGCTCACAAATAAAAAAAATGTACTTCATGTGTTTATCTATTTAAAATTACGAACGAAGTCTATTATTTTCCAAAAATTCTTTGTCTGACCAGTTGTCCCGCGACCTGCCAGTGAGAAAAGCTGTTTCTTCTGACAGCGCGTGCCGACAAGGTTTTCCCGGTGGCAACAGCCCGGGCAGCAGCCATACCGCTTTCAATAGCCGGACCAATTCCTTCACCCATATCACGTGTTGCAAGCCCTGCCGCATCTCCCACCACCAGTACATTTCCTTTCTGCAGGGAAAGTTGCTTTCTTCTTGTCCGGTAAGTATATCCTTTTCCATGAAAAACATGATTTTTGACCAGACCTTCCCGTACGAGCAGGTCTGTAAATCTTTGCCACTGCTGTTTGATAGTTATTCCGGATTTCCTCATCCGGGAACTATAACCGCCGATGCCTACATTAAGGTATCCATCAGCTTTTGGGACATACCAGGCATACCCCGGCAGCCCTTCCTGCATGAACCACAGGCGGCAATGGTCATCCGTCACCGGATAGCTAAACTCTTCCTCGATAGCTGCCACCTGCAGATCTTCTCCCGGAAAATGATCTTCCCTGAAAAAAACCCTTTCCACAGGGTCATAAGACCCTCCTGCACCCACAAGGTACTTGCTGCGGTACCTGTTATCAATAATGAAATACCCGTTTTTCTTTTCGATATTTCTCACCTCATGTAATACAGAAGTCAAATCATTATGTTCCAGTAAAAACCGGTCAAACTCTAACCTGCGGATAACATATTGTTTTACACGAAGATGATAAGTTCGTTTTTTAAGATGTACCACAAACACATGAAACTCTTTCAGACCGTAAGGATAATCTTCCGGGGAAAGAGAAAGTGCCCGAAATACGTCCGGGGTGATCCAACCGGCACACACTTTATTCCGGGGGAAAATCTGTTTATCCAGAAGAATAAAATCCACGTTTTGTCTCTTCAGCTCTCCGGCACAGGAAGCCCCTGCCGGTCCTGCTCCCACGATCAGTACATCTGTATCTGTCATTACCGCTTTTTATAGGATGACGTGCTTTAGCAAATCCGTGGGGGTTGTTCCCTGCCCTGCTTGGTCATAACAACCTGCCATAATTGGGTAGATCTGGAACGGAAGCCCCCGGCGCTGCTGAGCAGATAGAATCTCCACATACGATAGAAACGATCCCCGTATTCTTCCTTCAGTCCGGGCCAGGATCTGTTAAAGTTATCATACCAGGCCATGAGCGTTTTATCATAGTCGGGACCAAAATTATGAAAATCTTCAAATACAAACAAGCCTTCCATGGCTTTGGCCAGTTGAGCCACCGATGGAAGCATGCCGTTCGGAAAAATATACTTGTCATTCCAGGGATTGGTATGGGTGCTGCTGACATTTCCCCCAATAGTATGGATCAAGGCTATACCGTCATCTTTGAGGCACCGGTCGGTCACCTCCATATAAGTACGGTAGTTTTTATACCCCACATGTTCCATGACCCCGACAGAGACCACTGCATCATAAACCCCTGCAGCTTCCCGGTAATCCTGTTGTTTTATTTCTACCGGCAACCCTTTTGTCAGCTCCCGGGCCAGTTTTACCTGTTCTTTGCTGATATTCAAAGCCGTCACATGCACACCGTAGTTTTCGGCGGCATACTTCGCAAACCCCCCCCAACCGCACCCCAGTTCCAGCACTGTCATGCCCGGTTTCAGACCCGTCTTCTCGCAAATCAGTTTCAGCTTGGCTTCCTGGGCCTCATCGAGGGTTTTAGCATCTTTCCAATAAGCAGAAGTATAGTTCATCCGCTTATCCAGCATCCTGCTGAAGAGATCGTTCCCGAGGTCATAATGTGCACGTCCCACTTTACGGGCACGTCCTTTATTCTGCATATTAAACAGTTTGGCTCGCAGAATAAACAACAGGGTTTTCCAGTTTCCTTTGATTTTTTCATCGAGCCGGACCCGTAAAACTCTGTTAATAAATTCATCCAGTGCCTCCACCTCCCACCAGCCATCCATATAGGATTCTCCTACTGCCAAAACACCTCCGGTAAGAACACGCTTGAACACTCTTTCATCATGCACCCGGATATCCCAGGGATTATCTCCGTTGACGGTTATCCCTGCTTCCTCTAATAATGTTTGTATGAAATCTTTTGGCATCATCGCATACTGAGTTTTAGCTTACGGACATTTCTAAACAAATACAATATTATTAAAGCATGATAAAATTACAATATATCCTGAAAAAATCAAATAAAAAAAGGCATCCCGCCGGAATGCCTTTTCACCGTTACATCAGTAAATCAAACGTTTTTAAATGCACTTTTCCCGGCAAAATGAGCAGCACTGCCTAATTCCCGTTCGATACGCATCAACTGGTTAAATTTAGCGATTCGTTCTGTGCGGCAACCGGAGCCTGTTTTCAGATGTCCTGCACCAATAGCTACCGTCAGGTCGGCAATGGTAGTATCTTCGGTTTCTCCTGAACGGTGTGATACAAAGCAGTTATAATTATTCTTTCCGGCCAGCTCAATGGTCTCAAGCGTCTCACTCAGCGTACCGATCTGGTTCAGTTTTATCAGGATAGAATTGGCAGCTCCATAATCGACAGCTTTCTGCAGCAGTCTTTTATTGGTACAAAGCAGGTCATCGCCCACCAGTTCGATGTGGTCACCCAGCTCGCGGGTAAGCAGCTTCCATCCTTCCCAGTCATTTTCAGCCATGCCGTCTTCCAGCAGGATAATGGGGTATTTTGAAACCCAGTCTTTCCAGATTTCGACCATTTCTTCGGGTGTTTTCACGGACTGGTCAGATTTAAAGAAAACATACTTCCCGTCTTTCCACATTTCGCTGGATGCGGGATCCAAACAGATAGAAATATCTTCACCCGGTCTGTATCCGGCCCTTTCGATGGCTTTCACAATTACCTCCACAGCCTCTTCATTAGACTTCAGGTTGGGAGCATATCCTCCTTCGTCACCCACGCCGGTATTATAACCGCGATCCATCAACACATTTTTCAGGGTATGAAAGGTCTCTTCTCCCATACGGATGGCTGTGGCAAAGTCAGGTGCATTGTGCGGTGCAATCATAAACTCCTGGAAGTCCACACTATTCTGTGCATGTACACCCCCATTGATAACATTCATGGCCGGAACCGGCATCAGCGAAGCATTTACCCCGCCAATATATCTGTATAGAGACAACCCCAAAGCATTGGCAGCCGTATGGGCAGCCGCCAGAGAAACTCCCAGGATGGCATTGGCACCCAGCTTCGCTTTGTTGGGGGTTCCATCCAGCCCGATCATAGCATAGTCGAGATCGCGCTGACGGGTCACATCCATCCCGGTAACTACCGGGGCAATAATATCATTGACATTGGCAACAGCATTCAATACGCCTTTGCCACCATAACGTTTCTTATCACCGTCACGCAACTCAACCGCCTCTTTTTCTCCGGTAGATGCTCCCGACGGAACAATGGCACGTCCGGTAACATCATTATCCAGTATCATATCCACTTCTACGGTTGGATTACCGCGAGAGTCTAAAACTTCCTGTGCCTGAATTTTTTTAATCTTCATTAATTTTCCTCCTGTATTTATTTTAATTTTTTATTGAATGAAACATTTCTGTGAAACAGGGAACAAATTTAACAAAAATCAGAATGAATAAATTATTTTTTCTCATCTTACCGGATTCCTTCTTATTTTCAGGCATCCGTACCCCGGTTTAACATATAAAAATTAACGGTGTGGATTGAAGCAACACTGTCAATAATCTCATACACAATTAGTCATTAATGGCAGATTCTCACATCATTTTATCCCGTTACCGGATATTTGTATTACATAACCATCATATTTACTACGGAAAATATTTATCTTTGAAAAGCCAAACTCTTGTCAGGTATGAAGAAACTGAGTAAAAAATTTCAGGAACTTTATTTTTTCTTCCCGTTACAATTATTTCTGGAAACGTTCCGTAGGAATTACACCTTGATACTGACCTGGCTACTCCTATTCTTATTCATAACCAAAGAGATAGGATATCGCTACGGCATCTATGCCTTGTTCCTGGCACCGGAGTATCTGGAACATGTTAATTTTCTTTCATACCTGATCCTGGGCTTTACCATTGGAATTTTTATCATGGCGTACCACATGTCTTCATACATCACGAATGTTTACCTGTTCCCCGTCGTATCTACGTTCCGTCGCCCTTTCCTGCGATATTCACTTAATAATTTCATCATCCCTGTTGGATTTATCATTACCTACCTTGTTGACAGTATAAAATTCCAACACACCAATCAACTACTTGATTATCCTGCTATATTGGTTAATATTTCTTTTTTTCTGATCGGGATCACTTTATTTTATCTGTTAACCTTCGGATACTTTCAGGTCATGAACCACAGCCTGGAGCGGATTATTTCTTTGTCGCAGGGAAAACTGGGCCAATGGAAAGCAACCCGTCCTTTGCAAAAGCTCCTTCAGCAGGATCTACGGTGGAAAACGGCCAATGCTCCGTTACACAATATCGGGGATACGAGGGTGGGATACTACCTGGTAACCCCTTTTCGCTTCAGACATGCCCCTTTACGCATTGATTTACCCCCAGCTACCGTCCAGCTTATCCTGAACCGTAACCGTACTTTTGCCGTGGTGTTTGCTCTTATTTTGTTGATTTCTCTTACGGTGATCGGAATTTATCTGAACAAACCTGTTTTTGCCATTCCTGCCGCCGCCAGTATTATTTTACTGTTTTCCATGGCATTGCTTGTTTATGATATGTTTTATGTCCTTTTCAAAGACTATGCCATCTGGTTTTTTCTGGCTTTGTTACTTTTAATCTTTTATATCATTAATGCCGGCATTATTGTCAATCGGGAAGGACAGGCTTACGGATTAAACTATAACCGGTCCATCCCTGAGAAACAAATATCTTTTGACCCGGCTCCAGGCATGGGAAGAAAGGATTATTACGAGACCCTGGCTATTCTGAACCGGTGGAAAAGACGTTTATCTGCCAGAGGAGATACAATCCCCCGGCTGGTGGTTGTCAACAATTGCGGAGGTGGGTTAAAAGCCGCTCTATGGAGTTATTATGTAATGGCACATGCCGACAGCCTGATGAATCACCGGTTATGGCCCCACGTAGAATTATTAACCGGCGCTTCCGGGGGCATGATTGGTGCGGCCTACTTACGTGAATTGTATCTCAGAAAAGCGAAGGGATATACAGGTGCCGATTCCATAACTGCCCGTTTTCATGATCTGGGAACCGACATGCTTAACCCCGTGGCTTTACATCTGGCCTTAAAAGATTGGTTTATCTCTTTTCAGGAGTTTGAATATAATGACAACTTTTACCGGCAAGACCGGGGATGGGCCCTGGAAAATAAGTTGAATATGAATACGGGGTCCATTCTGGATAAACCCCTTGAGTCTTACCGTACACCGGAAGAACAAGCCCTCATTCCACTTATGTTCCTGACTCCAACTACGCTGAATAACGGCCGGCAATTACTTATTTCCCCAATTCATACTGCTTATATGTATGATTCACCTACCCTGGCAGATTTTCCATCCGTTATTGAATTTCTCCGGGCTTATCAGCCTTTTGGAGGAGAACATCTCCGTTTCACCTCTGCGCTCAGATTGAACGCTGGTTATCCTTTCATTACGCCGGTGGTCACCATGCCGGGAGAACCTTCTCTTAAAATAACCGATGCCGGTTTCAGAGACAACTTCGGCTATCTGTCCAGCCTGCGTTTTTTGTATGTCTTCAGAAATTGGATCAACCAAAATACCGGTGGTGTTGTTTTCATCAGTGTCGGCATTGATAAACCGAGGAAAAAAATGATCCAACCAGCTTATGAATTCATAGCGCCCTTCAAGGATATTTATGGGGATTTCTTCCACATCCAGCAACTAAACGGTCAGGAACTAGTTCATGCTCTTCGTCCTTTGATAAAGGTCGATTTCGATGTCATCCGCCTCGATCTGGATGAACGTAACAGAAGAATTTCCCTGAGCTGGCATCTAACCAACCAGGAGAAACAACACATCAAAGCTTCCATTCATTCACCTTCTAACCGTAAATCTCTGGACAGACTGAGGCATCTGATTGATCATTGAACGTTTGATGTGAAGCCTGAAATAATGCAATGCCGAACCATGCCACCTGTTTAATCCCTTCCCTAACCCAAATAAACTGAAAGAAAAAAGACAAAAGTTGAAAAATTGTACTGTTGTAAAACATAGCATCGATGTAATACAGTTAGCAATTGATTATTTTCTGCCAAAAAATACAAGAAAGTTAAAAATACGACACTAATATTTTTTTTGCGAAGAGGGAAAAACGCTTATTCCTTTTTCCCCCGCATAGAATAATTATGAATAGCTCTAATGATATTTTTCCGGGATATCAGGCCTAACACTCGTTTTGGATTTTTAGGATCAATAACGGGAGCTCTTCCTATATTTTTCGAACCCAATTTCTCGAGTGCATTTTTCAGACTCTCATTGGGACAACAATAAATCACATTACGCGTCATAATCTCCCTGACCGGTTGGTCTGCTTTTCCGCCGGCAAGCGCTTTGTTTATATCTCTATATGTCACCATTCCACAAAGATCGCCGTTTGCATCTACTACAGGGAACCCGCGGTGTCTGGTATTCTTTATCATTAACCCGGCTTCTCTCGCACGCTGGTCTTCTTTTACATAGATAACTTTTTTCGACATGGCTTCAGAGACCTGGATAATTTCAAGCAAATCCGGCTGGCCTGTCTTATTTACTTCTATACCCCGTCTGGCAAGTTTCTTGGTATAAATAGACTCATGGGACCATCTTTTTACAATAAGAGTTGAAATAACCACAGCCGTCATCAGGGGCAGGATAATTTTATAATCGCCTGTCATTTCAAAAAGAATCAATATGGAAGAAATCGGGGCTTGTGCCGCTCCGGCGAAAACGGCAGCCATCCCTATCATGGCACTGGCACCGGGGCTGATCCCTATGGCCGGGAAAAGTATCAGTGTAAGTTTACTGAAGGTAACACCCAACATGGCTCCTATAAAAAGCGACGGGGCAAAGACACCCCCCGATCCCCCGGATCCCAGCGTAACAGAAGTGGCCACCAGCTTGGCAAATAATAATACCAATGCCAGTAATGCGGTTACTTTTCCATATAAGGCAACCTCAATAGTTTTATATCCGACACCAAAGATCTGCGGATAATACAAAGCAATCAACCCAATAACCAGGCCACCGATGGCAGGTTTAAGATAATCCGGCAAAGGGATTTTATCAAAAATATCTTCGGTCTTGTAGAGGGTGATGATAAACAGATATCCGGCCACAGCAGCCAGCAGGCCAAAGAATAAATAAAATAGTATCTCCCATGCACTGTTCATCTGATAAGGAGGAATAGCAAAAGCGGGGGTATTCCCTAGATAATGCCTTGACACAACGGTTGCCAGCACCGAGGCCAGTACGACAGAGGAGAGATGACGCGGAGCGTAACTTCTCATGATCACCTCCAGGGCAAAAAATATACCTGCCATCGGCGCATTAAAGGTAGCAGCTATCCCGCCCCCGGCACCACACGCCACAAGGATCCTAACCTTATCCTTTGACAACCCGAAGAGCTGGCCCATTGATGACCCCAGAGAACTTCCTATCTGAACGATAGGTCCTTCCCGACCCACCGAACCCCCCGAGCCTATGCATATAGAAGAAGCCAGTGCTTTAATCAACGCTACGCGAAAACGTATCCTTCCACCCTGTTTGTCCACGGCATATATTACTTCGGGGACCCCATGACCTTTCGTTTCCGGCGCCAGAAAATATACCAACATGCCGACAATTAACCCTCCCACCGCAGGTAAAAGAACCACATAATATGGTCCCAGTGCATGCAATAAAGACTTCCCATCCTGGAAAAAAGCCAGATTAAACTGATGAATAAGCCAACGAAAAATAACAGCTCCATACCCGGCACCTACTCCTGAAAGCACAGCAAAAAATAACAGGAATGCCGTATCTGAAGTTCTGAATAAAAAAATCAGTTCATGATACTTTTGCCGTATTTTTTTCATCGCTTGTTTAAATTTAGGTTTTAAGCAAACTGCCTGCAGCCTATATCCATTTCTTTAACAAATTATCTACGGTGTCCAAGCTATAGTGTCTTTATCATTCAATCACATCTTTATTTTGTATTGCAACAAAAAAGGTTTCATCACGTGGAACCATATATTTTTTCCAAAATACGATACATTAAAAGTATAAAGATTTTTTTTAAGAAAGAATTTAATTACAGGAAAGACACAGGTTAAAAAAAAGTATTATTTTAAGACGCAAAATTTAACAGATAAACAGATGAAACGAATGAAATATTTATCACATTCAGGAAAGGCAGGTTCGGTTATTTTAACGGGATTTTTTATGGTTTTTCTTCTTTCGGGCTGTCATTCAAAACTACTGACAAAAGAAGGTGGGAAAAAGCTTGCTCCGGCAAACAGCTCAAAGATCAACCTGCCCTATAACAAGATTTTACAGCCTGCAGGGAAGATGATCTTTTTCGGTGATTCGGCACTTGAAAATCATGCCCTTGATGTGGTATTATCTCCGGATGGAAAGTATGCTGCCATAGAGGGCAGATACAGTATCGTCATTATGGATACTGGCAAGGACACCATTATCTTCAGACTCAGCGTCAGGGACAACAACCTGCATACGATGAATACCTATTCCGGTATTCAGTGGATGAACCTGAAAGGAAAATCCACCCTGTTCTGGGGAACACGGAATGATGTTATCCGGGCCGTATGGGACAATCTTAAACTGAGGGTCACGCAGACCTATCATTTTGACCCTGAAGGCCGGGCCCGGGCTTCCCTGCCTAATGAAATTCTGTCTGGTAACAACAAGGATCACCCCGTTTTATATATTGTTTTAAACGGGAACGACCGGCTGGCCAAACTGGATCTGGCAACAGGAAAAGTCTTATGGGAGGAAAAGACCGGTCTGGCACCCTATGGAATTATACAGGCGGCCGGCAGACTATATGTAACCAACTGGGCCGGTATGGTTCCCGCGGAAGATACCATTCATACCGCAGGGATTCCCTGGGGAAAAGCCCGGGTAGATTCTGTAACAGGTGTTGTAAATTCAGGATCAGTCAGTGTGTTAGACCCTGAAAACGGGAAAATTATTTGTGAGATACCCGTCGGCCTGCATCCCAATGATCTTGTTTCTTCTCCCGGCGGAGAATATGTCTATGTGGCCAATGGAAATGATGATTATATTTCCGTCATCCATACCGGAACAAACAAAGTCGTTGAGAAAATATCCGTCAGATTACTACATGAAAACAATCCTTATTTTGGAGATTCTCCCAATGGGCTGGTTCTCAGTGCTGACGGGAAAACACTGTATGTTTCCAACGGGATGGATAATGCGATAGCCGTTATCCATCTCGGGAAAGATGCTTCAGCCACCGGAACGGATGAAAAAAGTGCTGTCACCGGTTTTATACCTACGGGTGCTTATCCGGGAGGAATTGCCCTTTTGCAAGACAAAAAAATATATGTTGCCAACATCGAAGGGGTCGGAGCCAGACTCACGGTCAAAAACCAACAACCCGGTTACCGGACAACAGTGAATGGAGATCCTGTTTCTACCGCCGGATATTACAATGCACACCGCATGTTGGCAACCGTATCAGTCATTCCTGTCCCGGATAAGAAGCAGCTCTCGGCATATACCCGGATTGTCAGGAAAACAAACCGGCTGGACAGGATTAAACTGGACGGCCTCTTACCCAGAAAGAACAGGAAGCCGGTACCCTTACCCGAACGCATTGGAGAGCCTTCGGTATTTAAGCATGTCGTTTACATCATCAAAGAAAACAGAACCTATGATCAGGTTCTTGGAGATATTAAACAGGGTGACGGACTCCCTTATCTTTGTTCATTCGGAGAAAAGGTCACCCCCAACACCCATAAACTGGTCAAAGCGTACGGGTTGCTGGACCGGTATGAAGCTTCGGGAAAATGCTCGGCTGAAGGGCACCTGTGGACAGACGCCTCCATTGTAACCGATTATATAGAAAAAAATGTTAGAGCCTGGTTTCGCAGCTACACACATGTCCTGTATGATGCGATGGCTTATCCTAAAACAGGGTTTTTATGGGATAATGCCCTCGACCACGGGAAGAGTGTCAGAATCTATGGAGAAGCTGCCGTACCCGTGGATTACGGTAATAAAAAATGGGCAGATATCTATCATGAGTTTATGAACGGCGTACCCATAGCTTTCAAAAACCATACCACCATCGACCGGGTTCGTGGAATACTTTCTCCCGGTTATCCGGCTTATGACAGTCATAATTTCCCGGATATTATGCGGGCAAGGGCTTTTACTGAAGAGCTACATGCTTTTGAGAAAATGAAAGGGGATCAGTTTCCATCTCTTTGTATCATGGCACTCCCCAATGACCATACAGCCGGCACCTCTCCGGGACACCCCACTCCCAGGGCGATGGTGGCAGATAACGATCTGGCCCTCGGTCGGATCATTGAGGCTCTTTCAAAAAGCCGCTTCTGGAAAAACACCGTTGTTTTTGTCACCGAAGATGATTCACAGGCCGGCTGGGACCATGTGTCCGCCTATCGCACCGTGGCCCTCGTTATCAGTCCGTATTCAAGACTAAAGAAAACAATCTCCACTGCTTATAACCAAACATCCATGATCCGCACCATAGAGCAGATATTGGGTTTGCCTCCCATGAATGTGGAAGATGCCACAGCCATCCCGATGCGTGATGTCTTTACGAAAAAACCCGATTTTTCCCCTTACATCTGTGTAAAGAACAATATTCCGCTGGATGAAATGAATCCTCCTTTATCTGCTTTAAACCAAGCTGATCTATACTATGCAAAAGCGTCAGCCAGGTTGGCAGAAAAAGGCATTGATGCCGCTGGTGAAGACGATTTGATGAACCGGATCCTCTGGCACTCATTCAGGGAAAACAGACCCTACCCAAAACAGTAACCTATCCTGCTTATCTATGTCCGAATTCAACCCGAACAGAGAAAAAAGAGTAAAAGCGTTTGTTGAGCTCACACAACTATTGATTGGAGGCGCCCGCGGATTAGACCTGCGGCAAAAATATGATTTTCTGTTCGCCGATCTGGTACCTGCTGATATCATCACCGGGGTTGACGAATTATACCAATTGGATATTCCCCTGGAAGAACTGAAAACAGGTATCAATAAAATACTCAATCTTTTTCAGATCAGAATACAGGAATATCCTGCCCTGCATCCCGGAAAAGGCTCTTTTCTTTATTATCTTAACAGAAACAATAAAGAACTGAAAAAGAAACTCGCCGATTTACGACTCAAAAACACGTTGTTGAATAAAACCCCGGGGGATCAAAAACTGCGGGCAGGGATGCTGGAACAGTTTAAGGAAATTGAGAAATTTATCCTCCTGTATGAGATCAAAGAAAATGTCCTTTTCCCCATCCTGGAGAAACATTGGTCCGATTACCGTTGTGTCCAGGTAATGTGGTCTTATCATGATGATATCAGAAGAAACCTGAAAGGACTCATCGGACAGCTGGAAAAAGAACCTTTCGGGGTAAAAACTTTTAACAAATATCTTGGGGATGTTTATTATAACATGCACACGATTGTTTTTAGGGATGATAAGATCCTTACGCCGGTTATGCTGGAGACATTGTCTCCGGACGTATTAGATCAACTATTGTCTGAGAGCAGTGAAATGGCCTTTCCTTTTGTCCGTCCTGAAAGAAGACAACAAAAAACTGAAAGACAGGATCTCTCCAGGGAGCAATTTTTGATTGATCTGGGCACGGGCAAAGTCACTTCCGAGCAGATCGCTCTGATGTTCAACCACCTGCCAGTGGACATCACCTATGTGGATGAACATGACGAGGTAAAATTTTTTTCATCTCCTAAAAAACGGATTTTTACCAGAAGTAAATCCATTATCGGAAGAAAAGTCCAGAACTGCCATCCACCGGACAGTGTGTATATTGTAGAAAAGATCATCGAGTCATTCAGAAAAGGAGAAAAAAATGAGGCAAATTTCTGGATTCACATGAAAGATGATTATCTGCTGATCCGGTATTTCGCTGTCCGCACCCCGTCCGGAGAATACCGGGGAGTCCTGGAGGTCACCCAGAAGATCGGGGATATCCGGAAAATAGAAGGTGAAAAGAGACTACTGGACTGGAAATGAAAGGAAAAGCTCTATCCCTACTCCGGCAGGGTTGTGTTTTTCCAATACCTGACGACATCAATTGTCTGTCGGGCGGCTTTCACATCATGCACCCGCAGGATATCCACGCCCTCCAGCAGGGCCAGTGTCTGGATCACCACCGTACCGGTAAAGGCTTCTTCCGGCGTTATGCCCAGCAGTTTATAAATCATTGATTTGCGGGATACGCCGATCAACAGGGGCAATCCTGTCTCCCGGAAAGCACTGAGACCTTTCAGCAATTGATAGTTATGTTTTAATGTCTTTCCAAAACCAAAACCGGGATCCAAAATAATATCGTTCACCCCGTATTTTCTGAGCGTATAGATTTTCTCTGAGAAAATATAGAGGATATCCCTTACCACATGGTTATACCTGGGGTTTTCCTGCATGGTTTGTGGGGTACCCTGCATATGCATTAAGACATAGGGCACCTGCAGGCGGCCAATGGTCTCAAACATGTGTGGATCCATATCCCCGCCCGAGATATCATTGATCATCCCGGCACCATATTCCCCGACGGCACGCTCAGCAATGGATGCCCTGAAAGTATCTACCGATACCGGCACCTCCGGAAACATTTTCCTTATCAGTCTCATAGCCTTCTCAATCCGCGACCATTCCTCCTCCTCACTCACGGGAGTAGCCCCCGGTCGTGAAGAAAAAGCACCTATGTCCACAATATCCGCCCCTTCTTCAACCATCCGGTGCAACCGTTGCAACAAGGACTCCTCTGTGAGATACTTTCCCCCATCATAAAAGGAATCGGACGTAATATTCAGGACACCCATGACCAACGGTGTATCCAGATCAAACAATTTGCCCCGGATGACCAGGCTTTTCTTTCCGGAAAATGATGTATCTTTACGCATTGTTACATTTTTATTCAGGGATAAAAATATAGCAGTCTGAGGTAAACCGCAAACAATTTTAAAGAAATGAGCTTTGTTGTCATCGAAGGCCTTGACGGATCCGGAAAATCCACACAAATAAAATCTCTCAGGCAATATTTTGATAACCATGCCATCGACTATTTCTTTCTGCATTTCCCCCGTACCAATGCTCCTGTTTTCGGAGAGATGGTTGCCCGTTTTTTACGGGGTGACCTGGGAAAAAATGAAGAGGTCGATCCTTACCTGGTTGCTCTCCTTTATGCCGGCGATCGCATGGATGCTGCCGTGATCATACGCAAAGAACTGGAACAAAACAAACTGGTACTGGTGGACAGGTATGTCTATTCCAACGTCGCCTTTCAGTGTGCCAAGCTGGGAAAACCGGAGGATCAGGAAAAACTCAGGGACTGGATCTTTTATATGGAATATGAACATTTCCATATCCCCCACCCCGATCTTAATCTGTTTCTGGATGTACCTTTCCCCTTCACGGCAGAAAAGTTAACGGAAAAACGTCAGGGGACAGAGCGAAATTACCTGCAGGGCAACCAGGATATCCATGAAAAAGACCTGCGGTTCCAGCAAAAGGTCAGGAATATATACCTCCGTTTTGCTGATGTTCAGCAGGATTTCATCACCCTCCCTTGTTACACACCGGATGAGAAAATGCTCCCGGCAAAAAATATTTTTGAAAAAATACTTCGTCTTCTGAAAGAAAGAAATATGATAAGACAGTAACCTTACGACAGCATACCATAAACTCATTATTTAATTTGCAATCATCGCTAAAATAAGATAAAAGAACAAACCATAATTACTATTACAGTTATGACTCATCAGCAGTGGCAGGATTTACTGAAAATAATCCGGGGTGTGAAACCGGAAAAAACAACGGCTGGATTTATCATCGACAGTCCCTGGATCCCGGGGTGGGCAGGAATAACTACCCTGCAATACTATGTTTCTGATAAATTATGGTTTCAGTCGAACAAAAAAGTCCTTGAGGTATTCCCTGAGGTGATGTTTTTCCCGGGGTTCTGGTCAGAATACGGTATGTGTACCGAACCGTCGGCCTTCGGATCAAAACTGATCTGGAACGAGAGCAGTCTCCCCTGGGCAGGAAAAGTAATCAATAAAACAGAAGACATCGCCACCCTGAAAATACCCAATCCCAAAACTGACGGATTACTACCCTTTGTCATTCAGAGACTGTTGAACAACCAAGACGTCATCCATCAACTCGGACACGAAATCAAATTTGCCGTTTCCCGCGGGCCCCTGAATATTGCTTCTTACCTTCGGGGCACTACCGAACTGATGACAGACATTATGATGGCTCCCGAAGAAGTCCGTCATCTGCTGGAGAAGATCACAACATTTACCATCGACTGGCTTCAATACCAAAAAAGTATTTTCCCTTCCATAGAAGGCATCTTTATCCTCGATGATCTCATCGGATTCGTCGGAAAGCAGGAATTTCAACATTTCGCCCTTCCCTATTTAAAAAGGATCTTCCACGCTTTTAATGCAGATGTACGTTTCCTTCACAATGATGCCCAAGGGCTGATTACTTCCCGTTTTCTATCCGAAATGGGGGTTAATCTTTTCAATTTCAGTTACGAGCACAGCATTGAAGAAATTCGTAATCTGTCCGGACCGGATGTTATTTTGCTGGGGAACCTGCCTCCCAGGGATATATTGGCTGCCGGCACCCCGGAAATAGTCAGAAAAGAAACAAAGAAGATGATCAGTCAGGTGCCCCATTTATCAGGGATCATCTGGTCCTGCGGAGGAGGAATGCCACCGGATGTGCCGACAGAAAACATCCTTGCTTTCCTGGAGACGGTATCTTCCTTTGAACCATAAATTTACTTTAATTTCTTTCATCCGCACGCTGTCGTTGAGGCCTCTGCCAGCACCTCCGCACGCTGTCGCTGAAGCTTTAGCGCAGGCACAGTAGGTGCCCATAGTGGAACGCGCAGTGCCGTCGGCTAGCCTTTGGCGGCCGATGGAAGGCGCATTAAATCATTTTTTTTACAGAGGAAAAATACAAGAAAGTTAAAAATAAGACACAAAAATATAGAAGAAAACAACGATATAATCCGGTATTAGCGGTATTACATAAGTATCATAATAAAGAAAGTCATGGATATCAACCTATTTAAATAGGTATTATAATAGGTAATTAAATAGGTTGTTTTATCTTTTGTCTTTTGTCTTTCCTTCCTCCTCCATCCCCACGTTCTCCCGTAACATTTGCAGGAAAGCATGGATGCCTTCACTGTCATGGTTTCGGATCAGTTCCATGAGTTGGGCAAGGCTGTCGTGAATACGCTCAAGCTGTGGCAGGGTGTACGGATTAAGCAATATTTCAGACAGCAGGTATTTATCTTCTGAGAGCAGGCCGGTAGCAATGTCCAGATGTTTCTTAAATGTCGTTCCCGGCACCTCCATCTGTACCATACAGGCAGCAAAAACCATCGTCGATGAAAAAGGAACAGACAGGGAATAGGCAATCGTCTCATCGTGCTGGTCAAAAGAATACTCAAAGATACGCAACTTCAGTGTCTCATAAAATGATCTGAAAAATATCTTTCCCTCTTCACATGATTCGGTAATAATAATTGCGTTTTCCCGGCTGAGGTCACGGATATTTCCAAAAGTAGGCCCAAACATGGGGTGTGTGGAGACAAACGATCGCGGACAGCGGGCATAGAATTTTTGGAGACCATTCTTCACCGAAGCGATGTCGGATAAAATGGTTTGTTCAGGCAGATAAGGGATCACCCAGTCAAATACCTCTATGGTCTTCTGAAGGTTCACGGCATTGATCAACAGGTCCGGAGCAAAATCCTTTATTTCTTCCGGATCGTTGAGCCGCCGCGTGCGGAAAACATATTTCATCTTCTCCGGTACCTTGTCATAGATAGCCACCTCATAATCAAAACAGAGCGACTCTGTCAGCCACAAACCCATCTTGCCCGCTCCCAGGATCAGTATCTTTTTGATGTTGTGTTGGTTATTTTTTGTATTATTCATAGTATTCATTATTACTCACTTCGTTCGTGTCATTTGCCCTTCGACTTTGCTCAGGGCGTCATTGGCTCCCGCGGGAGTTGTCATTTACTCGTCACAAGCTCCTCGTGTCATTAGCCCTTTAACTTCGCCGGATCGTCATTCATCGCATCATCACTTCGTCACTCCGCCTCTCC
>CAYLJE010000016.1:0-12582 GCA_964383915.1 uncultured Rikenellaceae bacterium | reverse complement strand
TTAACTTCGCCGGATCGTCATTCATCGCATCATCACTTCGTCACTCCGCCTCTCCATCTCCTACTCCGTCGCTTTCCTGATCAGCCACAGGTCGGCCAGGGTGATGGCGGTGACTGCCTCCAGCACCACCGGCACCCGCAAGGCGATGCAGGCATCATGCCGGCCCCGGATAGTCATGTCTTCCACCTTTCCCGTCTTCACATTCAATGTATGTTGTGTCTTTCCGATGCTGGATGTCGGCTTCACGGCTATGCGAAAGACCAGCTCATTGCCGTTGGTGATGCCTCCGTTGATCCCTCCGGCATGATTGCTTTCCGTTTTCCCCGATGCATCCATGATCGGATCATTGTGTTCGCTTCCCCGCATGCGTGCTGCTCCGAATCCGGAACCAAATTCTATGCCTTTGATCGCAGGGATGGAGAAAACGGCATGGCTTAATAGTGATTCGACCGAGTCGAAAAAAGGCTCTCCCAGTCCGACAGGCAAACCGTTCACCCGGCATTCTATGATCCCCCCCACAGAGTCTTTTTCTGCGAGGGCTTTGTCTATGGATGCTTCTATATCCGTTGAACCTCCTGCTTCCACCAGGCGGGCACTGACAGCTACCTCCGGAATCACTTTCTTTGCCACCACTCCGGCAGCCACCAGCGCAGCCGTAAGACGGCCTGAAAAATGTCCTCCTCCGCGGTAATCGTTAAAACCCTTATATTTTTTCATCGCCACAAAGTCGGCATGGCCGGGACGAGGGACCTCTTTTTGTCCATCGTAATCTTCAGACCGCACATTGGTATTTTCTACCAGCAGGGTTAGCGGAGCTCCTGTCGTCTTCCCCCGGAACACCCCACTGAGTATCTCAGGTATATCCGGCTCATTGCGGGGTGTAGTGCCTTTTGCCCCGCTCCGCCGCCGGCTCATATCTTCCGTGAAGTCATTTTCTGTAAGTCCGATACCCGGGGGTACGCCATCTATCACCGCACCGACCCCCGCACCGTGAGATTCGCCAAAGATGGTCACGGAAAATAGTCTGCCAAATCTATTCATATACTTTTCCTCCCAGTTTTTTCAGGTCATTAAAAAATGCAGGATAGGATTTATTCACACATTCCACGCCATGAATTACCACAGGTTGTTCCGCCCGGAGGGCCATCACAGCGGCAGCCATGGCAATACGGTGATCATTGTGGGCATCGCTCTCACCCCCCGCCACTTTTCCTCCGTGGATCACCAGGGTATCACCATCCAGGTCGATCAGCACACCCAGTCTTCCTGCCTCTTCCTGCAAGGTAACAGCCCTGTTGCTTTCTTTTTCATACAATCGTCCGGCACCCTGGATCACGGAAGTTCCCGAAGCATAAGCAGCCAGGCACACCAGTGGTGGTGCCAGGTCGGGACAGTGGGTAATGTCAAAGTTAAAAGGGTGTATATCACTTTGTGCCACATGGATATGGCCAGGGAATAATTTCACCTCTGCCTCAGCCAATGTCAGTGCTTCCAGGATACGCCGGTCAGCCTGGCGACTTTCCATATCAAGCCCCTGTATGTCAAGCGCTCCGGCTATGGCTGCTGCCACCAGCAGGAAGGCTGCCCCGCTCCAGTCTCCTTCAATCTCCGTTTCCGCAGCGACATACTCCTGGTTCCCCCGGATAAAGAAATGGGTATAATCCTTGTTTTCACAAACTGTTCCGAATTGTTCCATCACATGAAGGGTCAGATCAATATACGGGATACTCCGCAAGTCATCCACTGCCAATTCCGTATTCTCCGGTACCATGGGCAGGCTCATGAGCAAGCCGGTCAGAAACTGCGATCCCTGCGATCCGTCCACTCTGGCAAAGCCTCCTTTCAACGGGCCTTTTACCATAACAGGAAGAGTCCCGTCATGGGTGGTCATCTCTACCCCCAGTTGTTGCAGAGGGGGCACCATCCTATTCATTGGCCGGTTCATCAAAGAACCTTTACCTGTAATGGTCATCGGCTGCGACAACAAGGCTGACAACGGCGTAAACAGACGGGCTGTAAGTCCTGACTCACCCACATCCAGCACATCTTCCCGCAAAGCGATCCCTCCTTTTACCGTCCACCGGTCCGGAGCTTCTTCCACATCTGCTCCCAGCGAGCGGATCACCTGGCGCGCTGCCAGGACATCCTCACAGGCAGCGGGATGATATAAGACCGTCTCTCCCCGGCTCAGCAATCCGGCTGCCAGTGCCCGGATCATCACACTCTTGGATGCCGGAGCCCGCACACTCCCTTGCAAAAAAGATTTTTCTACCGTTCGTTTCATGGTTCAGCTTATGAAAGGCCCCATACTATTTAATAATTCTTCTATTTTTCCCGGAGATAATGATCTGATCACACTTTTCCCTGCTTCTTCCAGCAACACAAAAGGAATGACCTCCCCTCTGCGTTTTTTATCATGAGCCATTAGTTGCATCACCTTTTGATGATCGGGATGGATATCCGGCAGAAGCTGCAACGTATTCAATAATTTCCACACACGTTTTTTCAGAGCCGGATCCAACAAACCCAACCGGACCGAAAAGTCCAGCGCTACCATCATACCGTAACTCACCGCCCGTCCATGGGAAAGTTCATACTGACGTTCAATACCGTGGCCATAGGTATGACCAAAGTTCAATATCCGCCGCAGGTCCAGATCCTTTTCATCCTGCTGTACCACCTCTACCTTCACACGGACACTCCGTTCAATGAGTTCCGTAAGCAACGCATGGTCTGCTGCTATCTCTTCCGGTTTATGATCATCAAGCAAATCAAGGATCTGTGGATCGCGTATTAATCCATATTTCACCACCTCGGCCAGCCCCGAAATAAATTCATCGGCAGGCAGGGTTTGCAGGAAATCAGGATCCATGAGGACAAAAGAAGGTTGCCGGAAAGTGCCGACCATATTTTTATAGTTTCCCAGGTTCACACCATTCTTCCCTCCGATGGCTGCATCCACCTGTGCCAACAATGTGGTAGGGACAAAGCCCAGACCCATCCCCCGTTGGAAAGTGGCAGCCACAAAGCCACCCAGATCACAGACCACTCCGCCGCCAACGGCCACGAGCATAACAGAACGATCCACCCCTGAACGGATCAGTTCCTGATAGATCAACGTAGTACGTCCCAGCGATTTTACCTGCTCTCCTTGAGGTATGCGGATAACCGGGACATCAGGAAACCTCTCCGTATAAAGATAATAGACCCTCTCATCGGTAAGGATAATTATCCGCCGGTCACCGGTATAATCCGGCAGCCTGTCAAATTTTTCTCCTATCAGGATGCCGGAGACTCCGCTTTTGGTATTGACTTCGTATCTTTTCATAACAGAAAGATAAACTTATTCATTCATGATCTTATTCTGTTTCTTGATAGATTCCTGATGGATAGCCCGGAACACCTTATCAACAAATTCCTCGCTCAGCTCCTTTTCTCTTGCCTGCTTCAATCGCTTTCCTACAATCTCGTTCCATCTTGTATTCTGGAAGATGGTGATGTCATGTTCTTTCTTATAATGTCCTATTTTTTTTGATACAAGCATTCTTTTCTCCAGCACTTCCATCAACTCGTCATCAAATAAGTCAATCTGTTTCCTGAAGTGCTGCAAGGTATTAAGCAACTGGTCATCATCCACCTCGGCATGACGGATCACCAGGTTGCCGAGTAATTTCTTCAGATCCTCCGGGGTCAACTGCTGTGCTTTATCGCTTAAAGCCACATCGGGATTGATATGTGATTCGATAAACAACCCGGTGAAGTTAAGGTCCATGGCCTCCTGAGAAATCTCCTGCAGAAGATCACGGCGTCCACAGATATGACTGGGGTCGGTAAGAATAGGCATTTTAGGCAAACGGCGGCGCAACTCAATAGGTATTTCCCACTGGGGGACATTGCGGTATTTTGTCGGTCCGAAATAGGAAAACCCCCGGTGTATGGCCACCAGTTTTTTAATTCCGGCACGGTTCAAACGTTCAAAAGCACCGATCCACAGATTGATATCCGGGTTAATTGGATTCTTAACAAAGACCGGATTGTCGAGGCCTTTCATGGCATCGGCCATATCCTGCACAAAAAAAGGATTCACGGTGGTCCTTGCCCCGATCCAGAAAATATCAATCTCATATTTTAATGCTTCAAAAATATGGGCAGGTTGTGCTACTTCGATAGCCACTTTCATCCCCAGTTCTCTTTTCACTTTCTTCAGCCAGGGCAAGGCTTTTGACCCCATTCCCTCAAAACTTCCCGGCCGTGTCCGCGGTTTCCAGACCCCTGCACGGTAAATGGTTATACCCATCTCCTTCAGGCGGGTGGCGGTATCCATCACCTGTTTTTCCGATTCGGCGCTACAAGGACCGGCGACAATCACCGGTTTTTCACCCAATTCACGCGTGCACTCCAGCGCTTCCAGTTCAATCTCGTATTCCATAACAAATTTTCCTTTCTATAAAATATTTTTTATTCGTTCCAAAGCTTCTTTTAATAATATCCGGTCTTCGCACAGGGAAGCACGGATATATTGCATGCCATTCCGGCCAAAAATTCCTCCGGGTGTGATAAAAACATGTGCTTCATACAGGATTCTGTCGGTAAAGTCAAAGGCATTGACCCCCTCCGGCGTTTTGGCCCAGACAAACAGTCCGTTGGATGTTATCTCATAACGACACCCCAGCAAGTCAAACATAGAAAAAACAATCTCCCTCCTGCTTCCGTATTCTTTGTTCATCTCTGTAAACCAATATTCCGGAGACTGCATAGCTTCGACGGTAGCCAGTTGCAGGGGTTTATATATCCCCGACTCTACATTACTCAGAACCGTAAAGACAGGATCCAGGAAAGCCGGATCTCCGGCAAGCATGCCCATCCGCCAACCGGCCATGTTATACGCTTTGCTCATAGAGTTCAGTTCTACGGCCGTCTTCCGGGCACTTTTCACGGAAAGAATACTCAAAGGCCGGTCATTCAGGATAAAACTATACGGATTATCATGACAGATAAGGATATCATGCTGCAAGCCGAACTCCACCAGTTTCCCGAATAATTCAAGTGATGCCGGTTTCCCGCTGGGCATATTGGGATAATTTACCCACATCATCCTGACTGATGAAAGGTTCAGATGTTGCAGTGCCTCAAAATCAGGATACCACCCTGTTTCTTCAGAGATAGCATAGGTCACCGGCACTGCCTCCACCATTTCGGTGACAGAGCGGTAGGCAGGATATCCCACGTCCGGTACCAACACTTTATCGCCGGGATTCAAGAAGGCCATGGACAGGTAAAGTATTCCTTCTTTCGAGCCGACCAACGGAATAACTTCCCTGTCCGGGTCAAGGGAAACATGAAAATAGTTTTCATACCACCGGGCATACGCTTTACGCAGGGCGGGGAGACCCTTGTAAGGCTGGTATCCGTGCACATCCGGGTGAACGGAAATTTCCAGCAGTTTGCCTATTACTTTTTCCGGCGGAGGCAAGTCCGGATTGCCAATGCCGAGATTGATCACAGAGGTCCCCTCCTCAGACATCCTGCGAATCTCCTCCAGCTTCCGGGAGAAATAATATTCTTTCGTATGTTGCAAACGCCTGGCTGGTTTCATCGTTTAAATAATTTTTTTACCTACCGGATAAATACCCAACTCACCCAGCTCTCCGGTAAAAGGACGGATCGCATGAAAAGCCTGCTGGTATAATTCGAAATCATCAAAAACCAGATCCAGATAAAACTGATACTCCCACTCCTTCCCAATGACCGGAAGTGACTGTATCTTGGTCAGGTTCATATTATAAAAAGACAAAATAGAAAGGATCTTGGAGAGGCTTCCGATCTTATGGGACAAGGTAAAATAAATAGAAGACTTATTGCTTGACTGTTCATCCGGGATATGGTTTCCATTTTCACTCACCACCAGAAAACGGGTATAATTCACCGGATTGGTTTCAATGCCGGAAGCCAGGACAGTCAGATCATATTTTTGTGCTGCCAGTCCGCTGGCAATAGCTCCGGTTGCTTTCATTTCTTTCTCGCGAATATCTTTGGCTGATAAAGCCGTATCGACGCTCTCAATCAAACGGATAAACGGATATTTCTCAAAAAATACCTGGCACTGCAGAATAGCCATCGGATGGGAATATACTTCACGCAGGTCTTCAATCTTTTGTCCGGGCAAGGCAACCAGGTTATGTCTGATACGAAGGAATATCTCCCCGACAATTTTTTTATCAGATTCACGTAACAGGTTATAGTTGGGAAGGATGCTTCCGGCAATAGAATTTTCGATCGCCAGTATCCCATAATCTGCTTTTCTCTCTTTCAGTGATTTAAATAAATCATCAAAGGTATTGCGGGGGATGATCTTCACCTCTTCCGGCTCAAAATAATGAATAGCCGCCATTTCGTGAAAAGCACCGAAACCACCCTGGATGGCTATCCTTTTTTTCCTTTCTGTTTCCATCTTTGTCAGTTATAAAATACTTAAAAAAAAACCCCGGCAAACGACCAGGATTTTTTTTTCATAATAATACATAAAAACCCCGTCAGACAATTAATCTGCAGTAAAAATAGAAATATGTAAAATCATAAACCATAAAAAAATCTTTTCCAGCGACAAACATATTTAAAAATCCTTTTTCATCCAAGAAAATCCTGTTTTTTTTAAAATATAAAAAAGAATTTATTCTTGTGAACGTTTTCCTGCATCAACTTTCGTTAATTTTGCAAAAACAAAATCACATGACCCGCCCGGAAAGATATAAGAAAGTCATAGCTTATTTCCTGAAACACCGGCCGCAAGCCACTACAGAGTTGCATTATACCAATCCTTTTCATCTGTTGGTAGCGGTGATTCTCTCGGCACAGTGTACTGACAAACGGGTCAACCTGATCACGCCGGCTTTGTTACAAGCGTATCCTACGCCGGAGAAAATGGCTGAAGCCACGCAGGAAAGAATCCTGGAATATATAAAAAGTTGCTCCTATCCCAATAGCAAAGCCCGTTATCTTGCCGGCATGTCCCGTGCATTGGTACATGATTTCGGAGGCAAAGTTCCCGACAGGGTACCTGATCTGCAAAAACTCCCCGGTGTAGGCCGGAAAACGGCCAATGTTATCGCCTCGGTCATATTCAACCAGCCGGTGATGGCCGTAGATACGCATGTTTTTCGTGTGTCGGCAAGGATAGGTCTTACCTGGCGGGCTAAAAATCCCGCAGAGACGGAGAAGCAACTGATACAACATATTCCTGAAGATATCATCCCTCTGGCTCATCACTGGTTGATCCTGCATGGGCGTTATATATGCCTGGCACGCAAACCCAGGTGTGATGAATGTGGGTTGAAAGATGTCTGTAAATATTATGAAAAGAACAATCATGGAAAAAGAACGTATTTATCTTGATTATAATGCTACCACCCCTCTCGACCCGGAGGTCATCGCAAGCATGAAACCTTTTCTGAATGATTATTTCGGTAACCCTTCCAGTGCTCATTGGTATGGGTTACAGACGAAGATCGCGGTAGAGAAAGCCCGAAAGCAGCTTGCGGCTTTTCTGCATTGTGATACGGATGAGGTCATTTTTACCAGTGGTGGCACCGAGTCCAACAACACCGCGATCCGGGGCATTGCTTTCGCCAACCAACACAAAGGAAATCATATCATCACTTCCTCCATCGAACATCCGGCCGTTCTGGAGGTATGCAGATATCTGGAAAAATTCGGTTTCGAGACCACGTATCTTCCCGTAGATGAGTATGGTCGTGTTGATCCGGAGCAGTTCCGCCGGGCCATCCGTCCGGAGACGATCCTGGCCACCATCATGCATGCCAATAATGAAGTAGGCACCATTCAGCCTATCAGGGAGCTGGCAATTATTGCCCATGACCACGGCATTTTTTTTCATACGGATGCAGCCCAGTCCGCCGGGAAGATTCCTGTGGATGTCCGGGAACTGGGAGTGGATCTGTTATCCCTGGCGGGGCATAAGCTTTATGCTCCCAAAGGCATCGGAGCGCTTTATATAAAAAGGGGCACCCCTCTTGAAAAACTTATGTACGGCGCCGACCATGAGCGAAATCTCCGCGCAGGAACAGAAAATACGCTGGAAATCACCGGTCTGGGGACAGCCTGTGAGATCGCTGGCAGGGATCTGGATATCAACATGAAACATTACCGTAAAGTAAGAGACAAATTATATGAAGGACTTACAACCCGTCTGCCGGAGATCCGGAGAAACGGAGATCCGGAAAACGGACTCCCCAACACCCTGAGTATATCCTTCCATCATGTTGAAGCCAACACCCTGGTATCCGAATTGGATATGATTGCTGTCTCCGCCGGAGCAGCCTGTCATTCAGACAATATCGATATCTCTCATGTCCTGGAAGCCATGAAAGTGCCGGTGGATTATGCGATGGGCACCATCCGTTTTTCTGTGGGCCGGTTTACTACGGAAGAACAAATTGACAAAGCCTTAGAAGAGATAACAGCCATTGTTCAGCGCTTACGACCCGATACGGAAACGCAGGAAAAAATCGAAACCATCCCCGAAAACGGAGAGATCCGTCTGACACATTTTACCTCCGGCATGGGATGTGCCTGCAAACTAAGACCCCAGGCACTGGAAAGGGTATTAAAACAGATTCCTGTCATGCAGAATGATCATGTGCTGGTAGGACCCGAGACCAACGATGATGCGGCAGTATATCTTCTGGATGAAAATACGGCCCTGGTAAATACAGTGGACTTTTTCACCCCCATTGTGGATGATCCCTACTGGTTTGGTGCCATTGCCGCCGCCAACGCCCTGAGTGATATCTATGCTATGGGAGCAGAAGCACTGTTTGCCCTGAATATCGTCGGATTCCCTTCGAACCGCTTATCAATGGATATTCTGAAAGAAATTCTGAAGGGGGCTCATGATAAATGTGAAGAAGCGGGGATTCCTATTTTAGGAGGTCACACCATTGATGATGTAGAGCCTAAATTCGGCATGGTAGTCACAGGAAAAGTGCACCCCGGACATATCCTCACCAACGACAGAGCCCGGCCCGGGGATATACTGCTGCTGACCAAACCTATTGGCACGGGGATCATTGCTACCGGCGTTAAACAGGGACTTGTATCTGAAAAAGACGAGGAGCAGGTTACCCGACTGATGGCTACGCTAAACAAAAAAGCTGCCGGGATCATGCGGACTTACCCTGTTGACAGTTGCACCGACGTTACGGGTTTCGGCCTGTCGGGGCACCTTGGGGAGATGACCCGCGCCAGCGGAGTAACGGCAGAGGTAACATACGACAATGTCCCGGTCCTCCCGCTGGCTACGTTACTCGCTGAGGCAAATATCATTCCGGGAGGAACAAAAAATAACCTGGAATATACAGCTCCTTTTATGCACTATGCTGACTCGATATCTTACACAAAAAAAATCATCCTGAATGATGCCCAGACCTCCGGAGGCTTACTCATAGCCATCCCGGAAGAAGATGCGGAGAAACTATCCAACGACCTTACGCAGAAAGGTGTTGAAAATTTCCTGATTGGAAAAATTTCAGGAAAAGGCAACGGAGACATTTATATAAGATAAAAAATAAATTACCTTTGTAAATAATAAACGCGACAGTGGGAATTTATCATGCGTAATTCCGGAAATCATAAGAAAACAGATGCCAAAATATCTTCCCCGGCATCAGACGAATTATCTGAAGATTTCCAGAAAATTCTCTATAACCGGTACCGGAACATTATCAGTCATATCAATACCTGTGTAGTCATCTACCAGGTAAGAAATAATGGAAAGGAATTTATTTTTGCGGATTTCAACCGGGCCGCAGAGAAAGCGGAAAAGATTAATAAGGAAGAGCTTATCGGAAAAGAAGTCAGGGAAGTTTTTCCGGGTGTCGAAGAGTTCGGGTTGTTAAGGGTATTTAAAGAGGTTTACAATACAGGAAAACCCATGCGCCACCCGGTCACTCTATACAAAGACAACAGGATCACCGGATGGCGTGAAAATTGTATATATAAACTTCCGGGGGGAGAGCTACTGGTAACGTATGAAGACCGGACAGAAGAAAAGATTGTTGAAGAAAAACTTAAGGAAAGTGAACAGAGATACCGTGAGCTGGCGGATATGCTCCCTGAAGTAATTTTTGAGACAAATGCCGAAGGGACGATCACCTATGCCAATAAAATGACCTTAAGCATATTCAGATATAACAGGGAGGACCTCGTCAACCATTTGCCCGTTAAAAATCTGCTGATTCCTGAATACCACCTGCGGGCCCGCAGGGAGGTATATCGACAGATCAGGGGCAAAAAATCAAGCTCCCCTGAAGAGTTTACGGCGTTAAGAAAAGACGGAACTACTTTCCCGGCACAATTCCGGGTGAGTCCGATTATCAAGAATAACCAATTCCGGGGATTACGGGGGATACTTTACGACCTAACCAGCCAAAAGAAGATCAGGGAACAGCTAAAAAGAGACAAAACTTTTCTCGAACAACTGATTCAACGGGCCCCGGAAGCCATTGTTCAGACTTTCAAAGACGGGACTATCCTGAAAGTTAATAAAGAATTCACGAAACTATTCGGGTATAAAGAAGAGGAAGTACTTGGTTTGCCAATCGATGAAATAATAAGCGGGAATGACCCGAAAGTATTAAAAGAAGTAAGGAAACTCAGTGACAGGACTGCCCGGGGTAATTTTCTAAATGTTGAGACCACCCGTTATAAAAAAGACGGTACGCCTGTCCCTGTCTCTATTCTGGGGACCCCGATCTTTCTTGAAAATCATATTATTGGCGTTTATGGTATTTACAGGGATATTTCCGAACGAAAAAGAAATGAAAAAATCACGGAAGTCATTTTGAATATTTCTACTGCCGCACTTATCTCCGATATACAACAAGGGTTTTTTAAGGCCATCAGAAAAGAACTGGGCAAAATTATAAATGTCAAAAACCTATTCATTGCTCTTTATCATAAAGATACTGACACATTATATTTTCCGTTGTACAAAGACGAAAAGGATAATTTCAAGAAGAAGGAATTCCCTGCGGAAGGGTCAATCACCAAATACACCATTCTTAAAGGGAAACCTGTTTTTCTAAAAAGAAAAGATTTCAAAGAACTGGAGAAAAAGGGAGAATTCAGGATAGTCGGGACACAATCCAAAGTGTGGATCGGTGTTCCTTTAAAAGTTAATAATGAAATCATAGGAGTCATCAGTATTCAGGACTATGAAGACGAACATGCTTTGAGCCGGAATGATTTACGGATACTTGAGATCATCTCCAACCAGATTGCGCTGGCCATTAATCACATACACGTAGAGGAAATACTACGTTCAGCCAAAGAAAGTGCGGAAGAAAACGCCGGTTTTAAGGAACAATTCCTCTCTACCATGAGTCATGAGATCCGTACCCCGTTGAATGCCATCATCGGGATGTCCCGGTTACTGGGGGATACAAATCCCACTGAAAA
This sequence comes from uncultured Rikenellaceae bacterium, assembly GCA_964383915.1. GTDB lineage: Bacteria > Bacteroidota > Bacteroidia > Bacteroidales > VadinHA17 > DRPN01. Next base: position 1,107 of record CAYLJE010000016.1, on the reverse strand, counting down.
CCAGATGGAATATATCAAAGCTTTAAAAGTATCCGGAGAGAATCTTTTGCGTCTGATCAATGATATCCTGGATTTCAGCAAACTGGAAGCCGGAAGAATGGTCATTGAGAACATTAAATTAAATCCGGCTGATCAGGTAAAAGGATTGGTTCAGACGTATTATTTCTCAGCCCAGGCAAAAGACATTGCGTTGCAGCTTGATATAGACCCGGACCTGCCAGAACAAGTGATGGGTGATCCTACACGAATTAACCAGGTTCTCACCAACCTGATCGGAAATGCCATCAAATTTACACAAGCCGGATCGGTGACTGTCAGTCTTCACCGCATCAAGGAAGATGACAAGACCATTGATTTGAAATATGCTGTTTCAGATACAGGCATTGGCATTTCAAAAGAGAAGCTGAAAGATATCTTTGAAAGTTTCAGCCAGGCTGAGAGATCCACTACCCGTAAATTTGGTGGCACCGGATTGGGGCTGGCCATCAGTAAAAATATTGCCCGGCTCCTGGGATCTGACATCCAGGTGGAAAGTGAGTTGGGTAAAGGAACCACCTTTTCTTTTATCCTGCATCTTGCCAAATCAGAAAATCCAATATCTGAAAATAAAAAGAAAAATTATTTTCCGGAGATGCTGAAAGGAAAACGGGCCCTTATCGCTGAAGACAATGCCCTCAACAGGATGGTGGCCGATCATAGCATGAAAGAATGGGGTATGCTTGTTGACCAGGCTGAAAATGGAGAGGAAGCCGTTAAAATGGTCCGTCAAACGGATTATGACGTTATCCTGATGGATCTTCAAATGCCGGTAATGGACGGTTATGAAGCCTCGCGGATCATTCGCAACCTGCCGGATAAAAAGAAAAGCCGTATCCCCATCATTGCGCTGACCGCTTCAGCGCTGCTGGATGTCAAAACACAGGTTTACCAGTATAAAATGGACGATGTGCTGATGAAACCTTTCCGGCCAAAGCAACTGTTCCATATGATTGCCCGTCTGATATTTACTGAAAAAGAGGAAGAAGAATAAGCATTTTTTTACAGGAATAGTGCCAGTCAAGCATATTGTGTCGTATAACCCGAAATTATTTTTGTGGAGAGCAAGGC
>CAYLJE010000015.1:7737-32890 GCA_964383915.1 uncultured Rikenellaceae bacterium | reverse complement strand
CCACAGCTCCGCCTCCTCAGTCCCACCCGTTTTCTCATAACAGACTGATATCCTTAAATTTACTTCATCTTTCTTCTCTGCAGCTTCGCTGACGCAAATACTAATACATGCGTTAACAATGCAAAACCACTTATAAACATCTTACGCCCACAGATATCAAAAAAAACCGCTTTCTCTTTGAATTTCAAGAGAAAGAGATTTTGTTTATACCTGAACTTCCATGGGTGCTAAATTAACAAAAATTGGAATGTTTATACTACAATTCCACGAATGAATCACATCTGTAAATTCCGAATAATTTTCCAGGTATTTAAATGATTTATTGTCCTTATTCTTTTCTTTGGCCCGCATCCGAATTTTCATAGTTTAACAAGTCCTGTGTTTTTGAAGTTCCCCTATAAAACAGACCAAATTTCATTTATCTATTTTCTCGAATATCGAATTCATACTTTTATACTCAGGAACAATCTGTTTCATTTTCCCAACAATGATGAACGGATCCTCATCGTTCCCTATCCGTATCAGTTCATCCACTTGATTTTGTATTGTTTCCGGATCATACTTTTTCACTTTTGCAATCATAATTTTAGGATGATATGTAGGCAGGGTGTTCTCCTGATTGTTTAATAACTCTTCATATAGTTTTTCCCCGGGCCGGAGTCCTGTAAACTTAATTTGTATATCAGCCCCAAGGGTTAATCCGGAAAGTTTAATCATTTTTTTAGCCAGATCAACAATTTTAACGGATTTCCCCATATCAAATAAAAATATCTCTCCTCCTTTCCCCATTGCTCCAGCTTCCAGAACCAGTTCTACAGCCTCAGGGATGGTCATAAAATAACGGGTAACTTCGGGATGTGTAACCGTTACGACCCCTCCGGTTTTTATTTGTTCCCTGAAACGTGGAATCACAGAACCGTTCGATCCCAGCACATTCCCAAACCTCGTAGTAATAAACTTCGTTCCTCCCTTTTTATTCAGGCTCTGCGTATATATTTCTGCAATTCTTTTTGATGCCCCCATCACATTGGTAGGATTTACCGCCTTATCGGTAGATATCATGACAAATTTTTCAACCCTGTATTTAATAGCCAGTTCAGCCAATATTTTTGTTCCGTAGATATTTACACGTACAGCCTCGGATGGGGTACCTTCTAACACAGGAACATGTTTATAAGCTGCCGCATGAAAAATTACCTGGGGTTTATACCGGCTGATTATACTATTCATTTTCTGCTCATTGGATACATCTCCCAGGACAGGAATAATGTTCTTAAAATTCAACTTTTCAGATACTTCCAGCTCAAGAAAATAAAGCGGGGATTCTGCCTGATCTAAAAGAAGCAATTGTTTTGGCCGATACCGGATGATTTGTCGCACAATTTCACTGCCAATAGATCCGGCAGCGCCGGTAATCAGGACACATTGATTTCTATATTCTCCGTCTCTTTTGCTGTTGACCAGATTTATAGTAGGCCTTCCCAACAGATCTTCTATTCTAAACTGTCTGATCTGATTCATACTAAGTTCGCCGTTCATCCATTTCTCAACAGGAGGGATGGTCAACATCTGAACATTATATTTCAGACAAATATCAATGAGTTCATATTGTAACTCCTTATCCTGTGGATTTTTTGTAAAAATAAATTTTGAAATATTTATTTTTCCCATTAAAACCTCAACATCTTTAGGAGAATGTATGCTAACCCCTTCAAGCGTATTGCCAATTCTTCTCCCCTCTTCAATAAAGGCAACAACCCTGCTATGAAGCCCGGTATCCTGCTCTATCGTCTGTTTTGTAATACTCCCAAGATTCCCGGCCCCGTATATGATTACATTAGCCTTATGATTTGACGGGAATTTAATCTCCTTGTAAATATTTTTCGCCAACAATCTCGATGAACTCATTACAAAAACAGCGATGAAATAATCAATGATAAGAATACTGGTGGGGATCAATCTCTTTCCATCAATAAAAAAGAAAGAAACCAGATTCACAAGAAAGAACACACTGGTTCCAAAAAATATTACCAGCATGATTCTTTCTACATCTTTAACCGTAGTATAATAAATAATGCCGGCATATGTCCTAAAAAATCCAAAAGATATTGCTCTTACAACCAAGACATAAATCACGATATAAGGCAAGGAGGAATGATATTCGACGGGGATAGAAAAGTTAAAACGCAGAAGATATGCCAACAAAATAGAAAAAAGACAAATACCAATATCTATCAGAAAAATAATCCATCTTGGGATAATTTGTTTTTTGAAAACCCGGTAAACAACTTTTTCTAAAATCATAAAAGAAGATGATTTCCCAAAAATCCAATAAAGTAGAACGGATCAAATATTGTTCCAAAAGAACAAAAAGGACCTTTTATCGTACAAATTTACAATAAAAATGATGATTTGTTTTATATATTCATGAATTATTTAAGCAAATAAAAGACACCGTCGGCCGGAAAACATTTATTATCCGAATTCTTCAATACGGGATAATTTGTCTCCATCATCGGAAAAGATGTTTATCAAAGCACCGTCACCGAACTCGAAAATCAAAATATTGAGACAGATCCCGATGAACTCCGTATTTTCTTTTTAAAGCTGATGAACTTCTGGCAGACAACGCCGTCACTATTTTGGATACAATAAAAAATCTGACACAGCCTGACATGCTCAGAGCCATCAATAATGCAGTAAACATATTTAAAGATATTGATCCGGCCAATGTTCAGGAATATTCACTCCGGAAAACTTTGCGTGCTTTGATTACTGCCGGAGGAGAAGAAATCTATGCCTGTAAACCGGCAATGGATATGTTTAAACTAACAAAGGACGATTTGTCCGAGCAGGTAAAAGATGTCCTTACCGTTGGAGAGTTCTATGCACTGGCCGGTGGTGAAGATTCGCAAATTATTTTTACTTAAACAAACTTTTTATGCAGAGAAAATCCTTCCTGCCGGAGGATTTTTTTATTTTTGTTATCGAAAGAAAGTGTATGGCTGGCAGAAAACTTTTAACGGGCATTGTCCTCGCCGGAGGAAAAAGTTCCAGAATGGGACAGGAAAAAGGATTGTTATTCTTTAGGGGGAAGCCACTGATCAGGTACTCACTGAACCTTCTCAAACCATTTTGCAATGAAATAATTATCTCTGCCAACGCCCCTGCATATCCATCTTTCGGATATCCTGTTTTTTCTGATGAGATTGCCGGTATCGGGCCGATGGGGGGACTTTATACAGCTCTCAGAATGTCCTCCCACAAGGGAAATATTGTTGTCCCCTGTGATACTCCTTTTTTAAATGATGCTTTTTTGAAATTCTTACTCTCTGCTTTACAGGGACAATCTGCTGTGATCCCCGTTCATCCTGACGGCAAAGTCGAACCCCTGTGCGGATATTACAGCAAAGAAAATGTTCCTCTCATTGAAAAAGCCATTAAAAAAGGCAACTATACATTAACAGACTATTTAAAAAACAACGGTGCTTTTTTTCTGTCCATGGAGGGCATTCCTTTTTATCAGCCCCGGCTTTTTGCTAACATGAATACCCCTGACGATATGAAACACCACCGGTAAATTTTTATTTTGTAACCATCCGCCGCCTGATTTCCAGGATGATCCCTCCGGTAAGCAATAAGAGTAACAAGGCCGAAGAAGCAAGGTCAATCTTATCCCCGATATAGTATCCTTTGGGACGAAAATAAAACTCGACGGTATGTTTTCCGGCAGGCAGGGTCATAGCCCGCAAAACATAATCTGCACGAAAATAAGGAGCCGGATTTCCATCAATATAAGCCTGCCATCCTTTGTCATAATATATTTCCGAAAAAACAGCCATAGACGGTTCTCCCGCCTGATATTTATACACCAGATGATTGGGGGCATAAGTAACCATATGAATCTCAGCAGTTGTATCAGGCATAACCTTAAAATCCTTAACGGAGGATTCAAATTGCCGGTTAATGATGGCTTCCCGTGATGGATCAAAGTCAGAGAGAGCTTTTATTTCTCCATCTGCGTCGGGAACTATACGGTAGTTGCGTACAAACCAGGCATTCCCTAAGGCTCCGGGATTTAACTGTGCCACCGGTTTCCCTTTCTGATTAACAATAAAATATTTTGTATTCAGCATATTCAATACCCTCATATTGTTTTTACTGATCTGATAAGTGATCAGGTCCTGGTACCGGCGTATTTTAGCACCATGATAACCTCCGATAGATTTATGATAATAGGAAGTGCTGGCATCATTGAAAGTACTCACCATAAGGTTCATAACACGGTAATCCGGGGACTTGTCTTTTAAAATCTCCAGGTCAGCACGCGTAGGTTTAAAAGGTACTGTTACATCTTTTTTAGGAACAAAATGATCATTATTGAGATATCTTTTATCTACAGCCCACAGGTCAACCAGAATCAATCCACCCAGTAGCAGATAGAAAATACCCGGTTTCACTTTTTTATAAACCAGTGCGACCAGGAGTGCTGCGGTCAGGGCAATAAAAATAAAAGAACGCCAGGCGTCGGCTTGTAACAAATGCCTGCGGTCTGCATGGATCACATCCATAAATTGTGCAGGCCACCCGGCCGATCGAAGCTGATCATCAATGGGAGCAGAAAAGTTAAAAAGCACCCCCGGAAAGAGGGCAAAAAAGAGGGTAATACCCCCCAGGATATAAAATGATTTTTTTACAGCTTTTATAATTTCTTCTTTGGGTACCTCCCCGTCCATGATTTTTTTCACTGCCAGAATCCCCAATAAAGGAACGGCAAATTCAGCAATAACCAGGGTCATGGAAACCGCCCTGAATTTATTATAGCCGGGAACATAATCAATAAAGATATCAGAAAAAAATTGCAGATGCTTTCCCCAGGCCAGCAGGATGGCCAGGACGGTAGCTGATAAAAGCCACCATTTTTCAGGCCCTTTCACCAGAAACAATCCCAGAAAAAACAGAAAAATGACCACCGCTCCAATGTACATCGGTCCGGAAGTAAATCGCTGTGGACCCCAATATGCCAAAGGATAACGGGTTACAATCTGCCGGGCATTCGGAACATTATTTTTTCTTAACAAATCATAAGTACCGGATTTTACACCGAAACCCGATGAGGATCCTCCCACAAAATCAGGTATCAGCAGGTTCATTGTCTCTACAATACCATAGGAATAATCATTTAAAATATAATCCTTATCCAGCCCGCTGGTCTGGTTTTGTTTATCCAGTGTAAGTTCGGATTTCCCCCGGATAGATACTTTTCCATATTCATTTACCAGCCATAAACTGGCAATATTCGTACCTGCAGCAAGGACAAGGGCCACAAGCAAAACAAGAACTGCCTTGATAAATCCGGAAAGTAAATGTTCCTTAAATGCATATATCAGGATCACTATTCCATAGACAAGGATAAGCAACAAGGTATAATAGGTTATCTGGGGATGTCCTGCATTCAATTGAAATGCCAGAAAAACACTTGTCAACAAAGCGCCCCAGAAAGGTCTTTTTTTAAAAGTAATCAAAATCCCTGCCATCAGCGGAGCCACGTAACCCAGTGCATGTGCCTTGGAATTATGTCCTGCCGCCAGGATGATAAGGAAATAAGTGGAAAAACCAAAAGCAACAGCTCCTATCATGCCAAGCCAGGGCTTTGTTTTAAAAGCGCCCACCAGGAGCAGATAAAAACCCAGCATATATAAAAACAAATATTTGGCCGGGGAAGGGATTCCTAAGGTAACTACCCTGTCAACATAACGAAAAAGATTCCCCTTATAAACCACACTGATGAGGTAGGCAGGCATCCCACCGAACATGCTGTTGGTCCACAACGGTTCCTGTCCGGTCTCCTTACGAAAATCTACAATTTCTTTTGACATACCCATAAATTGGGCAATGTCATGTTGCTCCAGCTCTTTTCCCTGCATCATCGGACTGAAATATGCCAGGGTCAGAACAAGAAACAACAGAATGGCAAGCAGGTGAGGATAAAGTGTTTTAATATTAAAAGATTTCATCTGTATAAAATTAGTTATACCCTTTCGCAAAATAATTGTCACAACCAACTGAACATTATTCTTGCTAAAATAGATATTTTTCCTGTATCCGGGTAAAATAGAACAGGATTTTATTACTTATCATACAGAGTAAATTACCAAACCAAAGGAGCATCCTCCAGACTGTGTGGTTTACAACCTACTGTCAGGTTCAGTCCAAACCACACATTCACCGCATGGGTGTTGTCAGGATAAACAAATCCCATGACATAATCAGTCAGCACATACAACTGAAAAGGGCCTCCCCTCAGACTCAGGCCGGCACCGATATTGTTGAAGGCATTGTTTGAATATGAATAAGAAACCGTGGCATTCAGAAATCTTGCCAGTGAAGCATTAGCAGAAACTGTAAATGATTGTATTACATTATTTTGATGCATTTCTGTACGGGAAAGCAGTCCGAGATAAAAATTCTCTGACACATTAAAAGTTCCGCCAATGTACACTTTCGGGGTTAAGTAAGTGGTATAAGGATTGTTCTCAAGGGATGGTTTAAAAATATTTTTCAGTGAATCCGCCAGATTGTTTGCCACATCTTCCATGGTCGTCGAGTCATTAATATTGAAAGCCGGGCTGACATCCAATCCGTTGAAGGTAAATGTCCCCCCGGAAACCAAATTGCTTACATCTCTTTTCCAATGGATCAACCCCAGATCCAAAACACTGGCAGACAAGGAAAAGCGATCATCAATTTTATATTCAGCCCCAAAATCAAAAGCAAAACCGGGATTGGCGGGGTTAAGCAGATAATGAATGATTTGAGGAGCCTGATCGTATCCGTCTTTTGGTTGCATGTCCGTAATATTTCCGGCGCTATCGGTAACCATTTCAATGGGGGCAGAGACATTCAGTGAAAGGTCTGCCTGTAATTTATGTGAAAAATCATTCTCATCCACAGCCATACTCATGTTGTTGTTTTTCAAAGAAAGGTTGGCCATCCCCGATAAAAATTTCCCGCGAACACCCACTACAAGGTTATCTGTTATTCTGTCTGAAACCCCCAGCGAATAACTACCGTAAAGACTGGCATCCAGACCAAAGGCGGAAAAATCAGCTTCGTTACCTACAAAAGTATTATTCCCTTTAAATATCAGTGTCATCAGATCTTTCGGGTATCCAAAATAGATGGAAGCATTTGCTGACATGTTCAGATGAAAATATAAATTATTTACCCTGAAACCCAGAGAAAAAAGATTAGTCTGAACAGAAGGTGCCAGATAGTTCTTTTTACTTAGTTTCGCGAGGAAATCATCAATATTATAACTGGGATGCAGGATGGTGATCAGCGAGTCGGCATAAACGCCTGTTCCCGGAAAAATAATATCACTGAATGCCAGACTACTGTTTTGAAAAGAAGTAGTCACAGACCCAATGACAGGTAAATCCAGATAAAAATCGCAGAAATGCTGGTTGGCAGGATTCATCAGGTTTGCCTGTGGCAATCGCATAAAATAAAGCGATTGCATTTCCTGTGCTTGCAGATGGACAGTATTTAAAAAAACCGTCCCGAAGATCAAAACCGTAAAACGGAGAATGTTTCGTCTGATCATGGCTTATTTCAATATTAAATATTTAATTACCGGCATCATTCAGGTTAAAATCGTAATGGATTTTGGTTTGAAACGCCAGTTTAAAATCAAAAGTATAATCGGTATAAATCTTCACGTTTTTTGTTCCCTGGTCTGTCGTATTAAAAATGCCGGCAACAATCAAATGGTCTGTATTCTCCAGTTCATCCAGTTGCATCCGGCCTATCTCAATCCACTGGTTTGAAGAAGCAGACTGAGTTACCCTCCCATTTGCATCCACAGAGGCTGCATTGACAATATCATGAAACAGAATGGAATCTACGATAACATGAGCCGTTGAATCATATAATAATATCTTAAAGTTTATACCAACCGGAAATCCGTTCTCGGCCTGCAGGTTTATTTTTGCATAATCCAGATTCTTCAAAGTAAAATCAGAGCTGTCTGCCGGGTCAGAATGGAAAGGATTTTCTACCGTATCCTGTAAAACCAGGTCCTGCATCCTGAATTCCAGCGGGACCTCCACCTCCAGATCAAGTAAAAGATTACTATGTGCAGAGACAAAATTTGTCCATCCCTGATTGCCCTCCGGGTTGATAACAGCTTTACCTCCATACACAATATAAGAAGGATGAAGATCTATCAGCGACACAATATCCGTATTTTCTTTTGTAAAATCCAGTTCCCCTTCTGCAGGAGGATCTGTTCTGTCCTGTGGAGACACTAATGTCATGGGAGAAGCATTTAACAGTTGTTGTTCCCCGGCATTGGTTTCCCCTTTAACATTAACTTTAACTTCTGCCGCAATACCAAATCCATTGCTATATAAGAGATGTACCTGCGGGTTGGTCAGGGAAACCGTTCCCCGGATGTCGCGGAAGAAATCATCCAAACCAACATCCAGGGTATCTTTTTCAAAAACAAAATCACGTTTCCCAAAATAGCCCTGTACATATTGAAAATATAAATTCCTGAGCTGATAAGTAAAATGAAGTTGATCTGCCCCGTTAAAATCCACCAGGTTTCCTGAGGATTTTAATGACACCTGATAGCGGTAAGGCAATATATTATATGGTTGGGTTGCATCGGTTGACAGATCAAAGGAAGCACTGTCCAGACGCAGGGAATCGTCATTGGACCCGTTAACAACAGGAAAGGAATATTTTAATGTATCCGAATGCTTTCTGCCGGTAGGAAAAACCATATCAAAATCAATCTCTTCGGAAAAGGGAGAACTTACCGTGTATGCCATCACGCCCTTGCGAAAGGCCAGATAAGTCAACTGCAGGGTATCAAGGTCCAGGTTAAAATTATCCGTGTCTGCATAAAAAACCTGATCCGGTAATATGGCATTTCCTGACAATGCCTTCACCCCGGAAGAAACCAAAGACACATTTAAGTCATTGGTCGTAAATACGGGACTGCCGGATACCACTTCTACCGACCACTCATTGGTGGCTGCAACCCCGGACAGGGACATAGTCTGCGTCTCAGAGCCGTCAGACGGAATATTACTGAATACCACCGGATCACTTCCAATGGGTGAATTGTCTCCTGTATTCCTGAACAGAAGGGTAAGGGTAGTAATTTTACTGGCATAATGATTCGTAACGGTAACAGAAACATCTCCGGTCCAAAAAGTAACATGTGTAAAATTAGTAAAAGGGGGAAGCGGATAAGCGGTGCCATTGGATGTTGCAATATCTGTGGCAGCAGAAAAATCATCCAGCCTGAAAGGCCCCAGCGCAATGTCAGAGGACCCCGGGGCCTGATCTTTTATCTGCAGGATCTGCGCAGCTCCTAATCTAAAAATAGAATCTTTCCTGAAAACGACTTTTACAGCACCATTGTTCTCAAAAACCACAGTATCATTCGGTTTAACCATGTTCCCCATCATCATGGACCCATGTATGACAGGAAATACCACCTCAGGAGTTATTTGCACAAGGGGGGAGAGCTTATTAAAATCGTATTTATCTTTAATACACCCTTGCAGGATTAAAAGGATCAAACTCCCGGTAAAAAATAAAAACCGGAATCTTTTAAAAAACAAAACAAAGTATTTCATAACTTACCTGTTTTTCATTAATGAATGCCTATTTTACGGAATAATTATATAAAAAGTTATCATTTCCCCCCACAATTAAATTAAAATTATTTCCTTCCGCCCCTAACCGGCCAATTGTAAATTGTGTCTGACCTTTCAGGGGGAATCCATTATATAACTTTCCCGTATTATTGACAAGATAAATAGTGCCAAAGGTTGCATCCACCACCCCGATTTTTTTATCTTTTGCTGAAAAAACATAAATCAACGGCGGAAAGGGCACAGAGGCATTAAAATGGTACGAAAACAGCTCCTTCTCCGGAGACTTCATAACCTGTAACTGATCCTGATATAAAAAAATAAACTCTTCCGTTCCGTCCCCATTCAGATCTTCAAAGTTAAAATAAGCGTTATCGGGAATTTCAGGAAACCGGATACTTTTGACCTTCCCGGAAAAGTTTACAAAATAAATTTCCCCGTTACGTGCATTCAACACGATGGCCGGGGTTTTCTCTCCGGGGTAATGACCGATCAGAATATTCTGATGTGCCGGCTTGGGGACGTTCCCGGAAATATGTACCCGTTCATTCCCTTTACGATCGAGAATATATAAATTCATCGTATCCGAAAAAACAATATAATCCTTACTTGCGAGCGTATAATGATGCACCGGACCGGTAACAATACTTTCACATTTTTTTATTTTCCATCCCGGAATCAGGTTTCCGCTTTTATCATAAGCATATACTTTTTTATCCCGGCCGGCAATAAAGATCCTGTAATTTTTGTTTTTGTCATAATCAAACAAAGCCATTTCGTTGGATGCCGGGCTCCTTAAAGAAACCGGAAATCTTTCTACAAAATTACCATTCCGGTCAATCAGATATAAATAATGCCGGGTATTAAATAACAATTGCAACTTATTGTTTTTATAGTAATCTATCTGATAAGCCTGTCCCATGATTTTCTCACGAAGAGGTACTTTCCATAAAATCCTGCCCGAAGCATTTATCAAATAAATTTGATTTTTTGCGTCCTGGACAAAAATTTCCTTATGGCGGGTCCGGTGATTTATTACAAATTGTGGTTTATAATGAATGACCGTATCCAACAAACTCTCCCATACCGTCACCGCTTTCTTTTCTGTCTTTTCCTTAAAGGGTATATAAATATTATTGTATATCATTCCATTCTGGTAAATAGCCTCATACCCTATATATTTTATTTTAATATTTTTTTTCTGATATCGGTTATAAGATTTAATCATAGCAGGAGAAAAATGCCGGTCTATTATACGAGCGGCTTCCGGCAATTTCAAAAAATAAAAAATATTTGACCGCATGGACATTCCGTCGGTAAACTCCCTGAAGTCAAGATCATGAGATAATGTTTGCTGCAGGATATTGAACTTTAAAAACTTAAAGATGGATTGTACAGAGTTCCCCCAAAGAATATAGTTATCCAGAAAAGTGATGTATGGATAAGGATAATCCCCGGTAAAACCACCAAAAATCAAGCCGGGAATTCTTACAAAAGGAAAGTGATAAACAGTATTTCTCGTTTCAGGATCAAAAGTTACTGTCTTAATAAATTGCTTAACCGGCAGATGATTCTGTGTGGCATATTTTTTTATAACAGCCTCTATTTCTGTCCTTGCCCTGGATTGACTTTCTACCCGGGCAACCACGAAAGTATTGTTTGCATCTGTTTCATTCCGTATATCCATATTTACCAGCGCTGCCTGAAGTGTAATAAAAGAACCAAATACATCTTCCGGTTTTTCTCCGGTAATTTTTTCAAAAGAATTACGTATCTTCTGCTGATCTCCTTTTCCCCCCCCGCGATATGCTTCCAGTCTCTCCTGGTATTTCTTCAGATTCCGGAAGGTAAGAATGGCGGCAGAGACCGCAGAAGAAGGAATAACGCTGATTATATCATCAGGCGCCGGATCAGCATTCCCTGAAAGGCTCAGGAGATCATTGGAGCTGTCTCCAATGATGGTAAACCCATTTAACAAAATAGCCTTTTCTTTTAAGGAGACATCCAGTTCCGTCCATCCGCCCAGCGGAAAAGAAGATGAAAGTCTATGAAAGAATCCGGGAGACAGCCAGCGTTTCAATACTACAGGCAAATGGTCAGGACGGATATATATATTGGCCTCCTCATTCTTCCCGGCCGTATTTTTAACCATTTCAAAAGATTTGTTCCGGTCAATTGACTCCCCGGAACCCATCTGACGAATCCCTTTCTCTAATAAAATCCTTGAAGTGCCAAACAAAAACAATCCTTTGTTTACCGCATAATAAAAGGAAAGATGATCCGGGATAACCCGAACCTGATATATTTTCATATGATAATAATCCCTGACTTCCGTCATCGCCTTATTTTGAACCTTGCTGAAAATATTGTTTAAAGCCGTTTCGCGCAGGTTTCCCGGCATACGCAACACCCCCAAAAAAACAGACCTCTCCTTCCCAATATCATGTACACTAAGAACCAGCGGTTTCCCACTAAAAAAATTGTATAGATCTTTGTGTTTCCGGAACAATGAGTCTATTTTCTCCATATCCCGGGAGATATTCTCTATATCCGGGATTTTACGAAGGTCTGACCACACTTCACTATGAGTCGAAAGTTTTTTTATAAAAGCAGGTAAATCCCCTGTTTCAAACATCATAAAAGCATCGGTGGGTACCGCCATATAAGGATCTTCCTTAGAGGGGCCGGCATTGTGCGACCATCTGCCAAAATAAACAATAAAAACAATGATGATAAACAGCAACACAGCAAACCAAATCCAATATTTTTTTTCTTTTTCCTGTGCTGACATACCGGTTATTTTTAAAATATCAAAATTGGTAAATTTTTTGCATATGCACAATTATGAATTGAAAGCATTTCTTTTTTTTATATTTGCTTATTATTTTGACAAACAACGCCGGATAATGAACCTTTTTAAGTCTTTTCTTACCCTGCTGATCTTATTGGTCTATTTTCCGGGCCATGCCCAACAGATCAGGGTGGAAGATCAGTCGAGTAAAAAATCTATAGAAGGGGTGGCTTTATTTACCCCGTCATTAAATAAGTCTGTCATTACCGATGCCCATGGTTATGCCAGGCTGGATGCTTTCACGTACAACGACAGTATTATTTTCCAACATCCTTCTTATGAAAAAAAAGTATTGACCAAGCATCAAATACTGGATATGGGAAACATTGTTCAATTGGAACACCGCATTGTCATGTTAAGTGAATCCGTTATTTCAATCAATCGATGGGAACAAAATAAACGGGAAGTCCCCAACCGGATTGAAACAATCAGTCATGCCAGCATCCGTTTTTACAATCCTCAGACGGCTGCTGATCTGTTGCATGTCTCCGACCAGATTTTCATTCAAAAGAGTCAGCTTGGAGGAGGCAGCCCGATGATTCGGGGTTTTGCTGCCAATGCTGTCCTGCTGGTCATTGATGGAATACGCATGAACAATGCCATTTATCGCAGCGGGAACCTTCAAAATATAATTTCTCTGGATCCAAACATCACTGAATCATCGGAGGTTATTTTCGGGCCTGGCACGGTTATCTATGGCAGTGATGCCCTGGGTGGGGTAATAGACTTTCATACCCTTGTTCCGTTGCTTTCAACGACGGATAAACCGATGGTAAAAAGCCATACCCTTCTGCGATATGCTTCTGCCAACAGTGAAAATACTTTACATACCGACATCTCTGTGGGAGGAACAAAATGGAGCGGACTCACCGGTTTTACATTTTCCAGTTTCAGTGACCTGAGAATGGGCAGTCATCATCATCCGGAATACAGACGGATGGAATATGTTTCGCATGTTCAGGAAAAAGATTCTGTAATAGAAAATCCGGACCCTGATCTTCAGACACCTTCCGGTTACCATCAAATCAACCTGTTGGAAAAATTAAGATTCAGACCGGGAAATGATGCCGATTTTATTTTCTCCCTGCATTACTCCAGGGTCGGGAATGTGCCCCGTTACGACCGGCTTACACAGTATAGTCATGGTAAATTAAAATATGCAGACTGGCATTACGGCCCCCAGAAATGGCTGATGCCACATCTGAGTATCGATCTGAAGAAACCAACAGCATTCTACAACAACGCTAAGATCAACCTGGCTTATCAATATTATGAAGAAAGCCGCCATGACCGGAAGCTTAACAGCAACAATCTTCGTCATCGTACCGAGAAAGTGTATATAGCCGACATAAATGCCGATTTTGAAAAACTTCTGCCGGAAGAAAATAACCGGATTTATTATGGTTTTGAGTTTGATTATAATAACGTTCATTCAACAGCATACACCAGGGATATCATTACATCGGCCAGCGTTCCTGCACCTACCCGGTATCCTGACGGAGGAAATCGTTACAAAGCCTTTGCAGGATATTTAACCTACAAAAAGAACGTTTCCGATCTCTATACCTTTAATACCGGATTGCGTATCAATTATATCACTTTGCATTCTGTGATCAGGGATACTTTTTTTTATCATTTCCCTTACAGTAACATCGATCTGGCCAATGGAGCCATAAACGGATCTGCCGGCTTTACTTATCATTCCGGCAACCAATGGCAGTTTAAGTTAAACCTTTCCAGCGGATTCCGGGCACCTAATCTGGATGATATAGGTAAAATATTCGATTCCGAACCGGGCCGGGTTATTGTTCCCAATCCGCATTTAAAACCGGAATATTTATATAGTATAGACTTCAATCTGATCAAAAAAAACGGATCTGTTTTCAATTTCGATTTTTCAGCTTTTTCAAGTTACTTACACCATGCTATGGTTCGTCGTCCGTTTCATCTTAACGGACGGGATTCAATCCTCTACGATGGAGAAATGAGCGAAGTCCAGGCATTGACAAACACCAGCAGCGCTGTTATTTACGGGGCTTCAGCCACCGTCAGTTTCAACTTACCCCTCTCTCTTACACTACAGTCATCTCTTACCTTCAACAAGGGGAAAGATCATGACGGATATGCTCTACGTCATGTCCCTCCTCTGTTCGGAGCCACTCATCTGCGCTATGATAAGTCCGGGTTTGAAGCAGACCTGTATATACATTACAATGGGGCTGTTCCATACAAAGAACTTGCGTTGAGCGAACGAAGCAAAACTTACATGTATGCTACCGATAAAAACGGCAATCCTTATGCTCCCGCCTGGGGGACCCTGAATTTTTTAATTGCCTGTCATTTTCATGGCGGAATCATTGCTCAGTTTGGTATCGAGAACATTCCGGATGTCCGGTATCGTTCCTATTCATCAGGCATCACAGGACCGGGGAGAAACTTTATTATGGCCTTCCGTTACCGGATCTGATGATTATCCATACTGGAAAGACCCGACACGTACAAACATAGCCCTCGGGTTAATGCACAATACAGGTATCCGGGCACTGTTGGCAATAATATATTGCTCAAAAACGCCAGCAGCCAAACCGAATCTTTTGGTTATCAGGATAATAATCAAATCTGCATTGATATCGGATGCAAATCTCAGGGACTCCTTGCCCAGGTGAGCTTCATAAGGAACCTCATGTATTTCATAAGGAATATTATTCTGTATCAAATACTTGACAGCAAAATTCATAGTGATATTCAATTTCTTCCGCAGATATTTATCCTTTGCCACATGTTTAAGGATATGAATTTTGGAGTCAAAATATTTCCCCATAAAAATTGCCATTTTAAGCTTTTCCCTGTTTTCCAGCCGGTAATCTACGGGAAAAACAATATCCTGATATTTCTCCCAATCTTTGGGTTTATCCTGAATGGCCAGAAACGGCACTTTAGAACCCATGATCACCCGTAATGCCCAGCTTCCGAAAATCTTCTGACTTCCCTGGATCCCGTGAGTGCCCATAATGACCATATTGGCATTATTATCAGAGGCATATTCGGAAATTTCATTAAATATTTTCCCGCGCAAAATAACCCAGGAGGTCTGAATACCACTCTCTTCTTCATTCTTCTCCGAAATCAGTTGCAATTTTTTCCGCTTTTCTGCTTCACGTTCAGGCGGATCTTTTTTATTAAGTATGTGAATGAGACGGATTTCCGTATCAACCATCCTGGAAATTTTGATCGCATGCTGCAATGCATAATCAGATAATTCCGTAAAATCCCAGGTAACCAATATAAATTTTTTACTTTTCCCCATTTACTTCTCATTTTTCAATTTTCCTCAATATCCTGAAAATAACAACATAAAATTACAAAATACCTGCCAAGATGACAACCCGCAGGAACACTTTCAACAAATAAAATATGCTTTGCTCTAAAAATTGTATTTTTACACACTGAAAAAAAGAAACAGATGAAAAAAAGAAACAAAATAAAAGAGTTGCTTCAGACAACACAATTCGATGTTCCGGCACTTATTAAAGGGTGGGTACGTACTAAAAGAGGAAATAAGAATATTGTTTTTATCAACATCAATGACGGATCCACCATCCATAACATACAAGTAGTTGCAGAAGTGTCTTCTTTCAAAGAATCTTTATTAAAAAAGATTACTACCGGTGCCTGTATTGCTGTCTCAGGAAAACTGGTCGAGTCTCTCGGGAAAGGACAAACGGTAGAAATACAAGCACAGGAGATTGAACTGTATGGAGAGGCTGATCCGGAAAAATATCCTTTACAGAAAAAAGGTCATTCCCTGGAATTTCTACGTGAGATAGCTTATTTACGGTTTCGTACCAATACTTTTGGAGCCATATTTCGCATCCGGCATTCCCTGGCCTTCGCTACACATAAATACTTTGACGAACATGGTTTTGTTTACCTGCATACCCCCATCATTACCGGATCAGATGCTGAAGGAGCCGGAGAGATGTTCCGTGTAACCACCCTTGATCCAGACAATCCTCCTTTAAAAGATTCCGGAGATGTGGATTTTCATGAAGATTTCTTCGGAAAAGAGACAAAGCTTACCGTATCGGGACAGCTTGAAGCCGAGATGGGAGCCATGGCTTTATCTGAAGTGTACACTTTCGGGCCTACTTTCAGAGCTGAGAATTCAAATACACCGAGACACCTGGCAGAATTCTGGATGATCGAACCGGAGATGGCTTTTTATGATATCGATGACAACATGGATCTGGCAGAGGATTTTCTGAAGTATCTGATAAAGTATTCCCTGGAACATCATGCCGATGATCTTGCTTTCCTGCAGAAAATGTATGACCCCGAATTACTCGACCGGCTTGGGTTTATCCTTGACCATACGTTTGTTCGCACAACTTATACTGAAGCAATAGATATTCTCCTGCAGGCAGATCAGAAATTTGAGTTTCCTGTCCATTGGGGTGCTGACCTGCAGGCAGAACATGAAAGATACCTGGTGGAAAAACATTTTGAAAAACCGGTTATCCTGACAGACTATCCGAAAGATATCAAAGCATTTTACATGAAACAAAATAATGACGGGAAAACTGTAAGAGCCATGGATGTTTTATTCCCACGGATAGGAGAAATTATCGGAGGATCACAAAGAGAAGAAAATTATCAAAAACTCTCCCACAGGATAGAAGAACTGAAATTGCCGGAAAAAGACCTGTGGTGGTATCTTGAAACACGTAAATTCGGAACTGCCCCCCATAGTGGCTTTGGCCTGGGTTTTGAAAGACTGGTGCTTTTTGTGACCGGGATGTCCAATATCCGGGATGTTATCCCTTTCCCACGGACACCTAAAAATGCAACGTTTTAATCTTAAATCTCTTGCGCATATTTGTAAAAAAGAAAAAAAATTATAAATTGCTTTCTAACATTTAATCCCGATTGCGGAAGGAAGCTACCTGTTATGCTGAAACAAAGATTACAACAAAAGTTACTCCAGAAGTTATCCCCGCAGCAAATTCAGATCATTAAGTTGCTTGAGATACCCACGGTGCAACTTGAACAGAGGGTGAAAAAAGAACTGGAAGAAAATCCGGTACTGGAGGAAGGTTATGATGATAGTGAAGACACACTCACTGACCAGGATTCCGTAGAATCAAATGAACAGGAAGAAAAAGAAGTTGAGAACCAGTCAAATGATCAGGATGAATTTTCTATTGATGATTATCTGGAGGATGATGACACACCCGATTACCGGTTATCATTGAAAAACTATTCCCCTGATGAAAAACGAGAAGAAATCCCTTTTTCCGTAGGCAGCACTTTCCACGATTTTCTGCAAAGCCAGGTCGGCTTACAGAACTTCGATGAAAAAGAAAAAATGCTGGCACAATATATTGTCGGGAACATTAGTGACGACGGGTACTTACACCGAGATCTCGAGAACATCGTAGATGATCTGGCTTTTACACAAAACATCACTGCCTCTGAAGAAGAGCTGCTGGACATCCTGAAAGTTATTCAGCAATTTGATCCTTCGGGCGTCGGAGCTCGTAATCTGCAGGAATGTCTCCTGTTGCAACTCGAACGGAAAGACCCTTCAATTCCCGCTATCATCCTTGCACGTGACATTCTGAAAAATCATTTTACTGAATTTACAAAAAAACATTACTCGAAAATCATAGAAAGACTCAACATCACAGAAGAAGAGCTGAAAGAAGCCATTGATGAAATCTTAAAACTTAACCCTAAACCGGGGAGCTCTTTCAGTGATCCTTTGAACAGGCCTGTACAACATATTATACCGGATTTTATTCTGGAGGTCCAGGATGGAGAAATTCAGCTTTCGCTAAATGCACGTAATATCCCCAATCTGCGCGTCAACAAACAATATTCCGAGATGCTGAAAGCCTATAATGAAAATCAGAAAAAACATTCACGGGATGATAAAGACACCATTTCTTTTGTAAAGCAAAAACTGGATTCCGCCAAATGGTTTATTGATGCAATCAGACAAAGGCAAAACACCCTCATGCTCACTATGCGAGCCATCGTGGACTTTCAGGAAGAGTTCTTTCTTACCGGGGATGAGACCAAATTAAAGCCTATGATCCTGAAAGATATTGCCGAAATAACAGACTTGGATATATCCACCATATCCCGGGTAGCCAACAGCAAATATATTCAAACCCCATATGGCATCTACCAGTTAAAATATTTTTTCTCCGAAGGATTACAAACCGATTCGGGAGAAGAAGTATCTACCCGTGAGATAAAAACCATTTTACAGGAATTAATTAATAACGAAAAAAAAAGAAAACCTTTAACGGACGAAAAACTTACTGCCATTTTACAGGAAAAAGGATATCTGATCGCCCGCCGCACGGTGGCTAAATACAGGGAACAGTTAAACATTCCCGTCGCCCGCCTGCGCAAAGAAATTTAATACTCAACTTATCTGTAACTATCCGGTAATCCATGGACACAAAGAAATCCCCTGCATTAAAACATATTTCCATCGTCCTGTCGTATCTTCTCCATCCGCTTTTCATACCTTTGGCAGCTACACTCATCCTTTTCTTTTCAAACACCTATATCTCTTACCTCCCATCTTCCGTAAAGTTCTTTGATCTGATTCTGATTTTCCTGAATACTATGCTTATCCCCCTGGGATATATGTTCATTTTTCTCCGTACCCGGAGAATAAAATCACTCCTTCTTGAATCTAAGAAAGAGCGTTATCTCCCTTTGTCATTGTTTCTGGTTTTTACTTTTACCACTTATATTGTGCTCAAAAGGGTAAGGCAACCTGTTATTTTATATGATCTGTTCTCTGCACTGACAATCATTATTTTCCTGACATTACTGATTACTTTGCGCTGGAAAATATCACTTCATCTTGTTGGCATCGGAGGACTTTCCGGTTTTTTATTGGCCGCAAGTTACCGGTTAGGATATGATTTTTTTCTGAGTCTCTGGCTGGTCTCATTGATTGTTGCAGGATTCCTGGCCTCCGCCCGTTTGTTCTTAGGGCAACACCGGCCTGCCGAAGTATATGCAGGTTTTCTTCTCGGATTCACGGTCATGGCTGGTGTTTTGTTATTCTTGTGATTGATTTATTTTAAAATAATCAGTAGTATGGAATAAAATTATTAATTTCCGTTATTTCCTCTGTCAGAGTCTCTCCTTCACGAATCGGAAATTTCCTGATTTTTTTTAACTTTTTAAAGGCTTCTTCCACGTTGATATCTTTCTGCGACATAGTCACAAAATATCCCCCTGCAGCCAGATGCTCTGCCAGATACTCCTGTTCAGTCTGCCCGGGCGTAGGAATCAACAGGGCTGACTTTCCGATAGCCACAAGATCCATAATGGTAGAATATCCGGCCCGGGAAATAATATACTTCGCTTTTTTCAGATATGTATAAAACAATGCCGGAGGCAGATGGGACACCATTTGTATATTGCCAAAAACCGTTCCTCCCTGTTTTTTCCACGGAATCCCCCGGATGATAAGAACCGTATCTTCTTTTTTTCCGAGCTTACGAATCAGTATTTTTTCCAGAACAGAACGCTGTGGTTCCGGCCCCGATAGCACAACCACCACATCAAAAAGTTTCTTTACAGGATGCTCCTGTGCATATTCCGGAATAAGAAACCGGGAAGTGATGCCTCCATACCTTACTTTCTTTGATAAGTTCTCAGGCATCGATGGCGGATGGGAAAGTTTCCCGGCCAGATTAGAAGAGTGAGGGAAATCAGGCACCCAAATCCTGTCAAAAGGCAATAGTTTTTTCTGGTGCCAGCGAAACAAAACCGGCTCAAGGAAAGAAAGCGGGGAAGGTAACTGAATATACAATTGGTGAATAATAATAACAGAACGTATGCCCGGATAATATAAGCCATAACGGTGATCCGAAATGATAACATCTATGTCATACTGCTCAATAATTTCAGCAGTTTTATCATGTTCCCGATGAATGGCCCGGAGAATCCGGGGATAGGAGAGCAATATTTTCCATATAGCCGGCAGATGCCTGGAATACCGGATAAAACAAAACGGCAAACGGATTATCTTCAGATCCGGAAAAACCGACTTCAATAAAAAATAAGAAGCTCCGTCGGCAGCCAGCATAACTTCATGACCGGCATCCGTTAACTGTCTGATCAGAAAAATACTCCTGCTGGCATGGCCAATCCCCCAATCCAGCGGACTGAACAATATGCGTAACTCTCTTCCTTGTGATTCCGGCACATTCATATCTTTCTCAAAAATGATAAAAATATTCTAAATCCGGAATATCTCATGCCGATTAATCCTTCCAAAAACAGCAACCCTATGATTTTTATCATTGTATCAGGGAAGGGTTCTCTTACTTTTGCATGAAGAAACCAACAAAAAGATGCAGGAAAAACTTAAAACAATAGAGTGGCTAAGAAAATATAACCTCCACGTAAAAACCATTGACGAGACCCACCGTGAGCTGGTTAAGCTTATCAATCGTCTGGTTAACCTCATTAATAAAAATGAATGCCCCGGGAGTATGTCAGAAATATTCTTTGCCCTGATACATTATGCTGAACGGTTTCTGATCCGGGAGGAAATTTTTTTAAGGGATTTAAAATATCCACATCTTGGACAACACATGGAAAAACATCGTTTTTTTATTGATAAGATTAAATCCTTTCAGGAAAAATTCTCTATTGGGGATCCGCACGTATGCATGGAATTATATGATTTTCTGATGGAATGGTTCAATGAACATGTTTTGAAATACGATATAGAGACCATCACTTTTCTAAAAGAAAAAGGGATCTCCTGAAGTTTATCTTACCAGCGTTTGTATTTGTGCATTCTTTGCCGGACGCCATTGCTCAAAATCATAAGGACTGATCAACTGAACGCCGGGTTTTTTTCCAATATCCAGACTGCCTGTCTCTCTTTGAAGGCCTGCCAACGTCGCAGCATCCAGGGTTATACGCTTCAGCTGACGGACAAATAGTTCCATAGGAGATAATTTTCCGGTACCCCCGGTAGCAGGAGGGAAGAAATCAAACAGCGAAATAATACTGTCTTCGTCAATAATAAAAACAGGGTTGGGAAAGGGATATTCCGGCGTTACTTCCCGGATTGTCTCCACCGTAATATCCAATAAGAACCTTTTCCCGCTGAAAGAGAGAACTATTATTTTGCAACCTGCTCTTTTAAACGGACCTGCCAACATGTAAAATACAGATTCTATAGTATTTTCTACAGAATCTCTGCGGGCATATTCAACAAAAACAATAAAAGAAGGAACAAGAACGCCATTGTAATATTCCAATCCGGCCGTCTCCCGGAAATGACTGCCGGGATCCACTATTTCCGTGATCCGGTCCTGATCATCCAAAACAATAACCCCGTTTCTCACAGGAGGAACGGATACCGGGAAAACATAGTTAGCTGATATCTTCCGCATGGCCTACTATTATTTTATCGAATCCGCAAGCTCTTGTAATGGTTTGACATCTAGTTTAATGTCCGTGACATCTGCATGCTTTATGTATAGGGTATCCTTATTCCTATCATCCAACAGAAACCCTTTAATATGAGTAACTTTGGGGTCTGTTAATTTTTTTGCCAGCATATACTGTTTAATTTTGCCGTCTTTATCCAATTTCTTTCTTTCCCGGGAAATTTTACGTCCTTCGTCTGTACCATCATCATACCAGAAATACACGGTGATGGCAGGACGCACAGATCCGTCATTTTTCCCTATACGTATCCGCATGCTGAGAGTATAAACTCCGGGTCCGGCAACAGGAATAGAAAATGGAATTTTGTATCGTTGTCCTTCACGCGGCAGATGCCATTCCGTGTTCATATTCCATAAATTCTCTTTCCGGAAATGCTTTCCAGTCCCTTCCGGAGGCATCTCTTCTATTTTCCCCTCCCTCTCATTCAGGTCTTTTACCACCTGATCATAAATCTTCACATATTCTTCCAGATGATCCGTATAATAAGTCACTGTATTATTAAAATCCTTCAAAGTATAGCCATACCGTGCAAAAATATCCCGGTAATTACTGATAGAATCTGTCCCGGGATATTTCTCCCGCAAATAACTCAGGGAAAACATGCTATTGGCCATATGGAGATCTTCCAGAATAGAAACCAGATCGTTTTGCGGGATAACCTCTTTTTTTCTGATTTTTTCATGTGAAGAACAAGCCCCCAGCAACACAAATACAGACAAAAGAAGAAAAATACGACTCATAAATATTATAAAATTATTATCTGTGTTTAATGTCATTAAAATGCACACCGAGCATGATTTCGTGTGAACCGGAATTATATCTGCGGATATCATTTATTCCGATATCATAAGAATATCCGAAATAATATTTTTTATCATGGATATAACCGACCAGGATAGCTACTGCGTCAGAAGAACGGTAAGATACTCCCAGCCACATTTTCTCCAAATATGTTACTTTTGTATTAAGATCGATCTGAACTGGCACAGGAGTTGTTTTCTTGATCAACAAGCCCGGTTCAACGGTAAAATCCCTGTTTATTTCGATGGTATATCCTCCCATCAGGTAATAATGGGTTTTCAGTTTATTCAAGCCATTTTTCACATCATAAATTTTCAGTGAGTTGGCAAAAAGCTGAAAAGCAGAAAAACCCGCATACCAGTTTTTCCCATAAGCATACAGGCCGACATCAGCATCAGGAGTAAAAGTAGAAGTTACGCTTTCCTTTAATGCGTTGTCATCCGGATCAAACAAGGTAATCCTGGTCCCGTCAACTTTGTATTGTAACAAACCTACTGACAACCCCATAGACAAACGGATATCGTCTTTAATTTCCACATTATACGCGTAGCTGCCATAGAGTCCTGTCCGGCTGGTAGGCCCGGTAACGTCATTAATAATGTAACCCCCGAAACCCATGTCCCTGGTAGCATGCGGTCCAAATACACTAAAACTCACCGTTTGGGGAGCATCTATAATACCGGCCCACTGAAACCGGCTGTTAGCACGTATCCGGTAATAATCCTTTGTGCCGGCTACGGCCGGGTTCAGCACATAATCATTAAACATAAACTGACTATAATTAGATAATTGCTGTGCCTGCAGATCTGGTGTCAACAATATCAATAACAACCCTGTTTTTAGTAACTGTCTCATCTATCGTTCTAACGCATAATGGTTACCGGGCCGGTAAAAGGCGGGGTATTTTTCTGATCATTCAGTTGAATCACATAATAATATGTGCCGGAAGGCAACGGTTTCCTTTTATAGGTTCCATCCCATTCTTTCGAGCTGTCATATCCTCTGCTGTAAAACAGCCTTTCTCCCCAACGGTTAAACACTTCCACAATCATCTCCGGATAAAACTCAGCATGACCAAAATGCCAGGTATCATTTGTTCCGTCATCATTAGGGGTAAATCCGGAGGGGATAAAAATTCCCTGAGCCAGCGTAATCTTCACCGAATCCATCTCCACACATCCTTCGGTAGTCGTTGCCGCCACAAAATAAACCATGTCTTTATCAGGTTTTGCCTCCACAGACGAACCGGTATTTGACACCAGCCCTTCCGGAGGATACCAGAAATAATCCGTAAAGCCTTCTCCTATAGCAGCAAGGGACACAGTAGTACCTGCCATGATCACCGTATCTCTCCCGGCATCTATCCCATGCACAGGGAACACTATGACCCTGACGGTATCTGTATCATAACAATTACCGGATGTAACCCTCATGGTAAAATCGGTGGAGGAATCGGGAGAGGCAACAGGATCCGGCACAGCAGGATCACCCAGGAATTGTGCAGGTTCCCATTGATAAGTCAATCCTCCAGCCCCTGACAAAGCAACATTCTTCCCCGGACATATACCGGTATCCTGCCCCGCATCTGCAATAACGATAGTCCGTCCTGTTAGTTCGATCGTATCCGTAACGATGCACCCACTGCCATCCTTCACCTTTATAGTATATTTTCCCCCTTCAAGACCCGTAAATATCTGTTGAGAAGCAAATGTCAATCCATTGTCTATGGAATAAACAAAATTTCCGGCGCCTCCTGTCGCATGTATGGTAATCTCTCCATCCGAAGTATGCCTGCTGCAGGATGGCTTTACCGTATCTGCGGTTACATCTATGGCAGAAGGTTCCGAAACAGTAATTTGCGGTCCGGAGGCAGTGCACCCGTTTACATCCCTGACAACAGGATCATAGGCATTGGCTATCAACTGACTGAATACCCCGTTGTTATCATAAAAGGAGATTCCGTTATTCACTGAGTATTCCAGAAAACCGGATCCACCGGAAGCAAATATCTCAATGCCACCCGAATTTCCGCCGTGACAGAGTACATCAGAGGTATGCACCGAATCAATACCCAGGAGCGGGGGTTCTGAAATATGCAATGTCTTCCCGGAAAGTAAACAACCATGGGCATCTCTGACCATGATATTATAATCCCCGGCAGGAAGGTTAGAAATAACATTGGTATCACCATAGGTTTTCCCGCCATCAACAGAATATTGATAAGGAGGGGTCCCTCCGGAAACCTCAATGATGATACTTCCGTCAGTCAGACCATGACAACTGATATTATGCCTGGTTTGAGAATCGAAATACAGGAGCGGGGGTTGAA
>CAYLJE010000015.1:2263-7637 GCA_964383915.1 uncultured Rikenellaceae bacterium | reverse complement strand
CCCCCGAAGCCGCCAGTGTAATACTTCCGTCGCTGCCGCCATAACAGGTCACATTATTAATCGTATCATTAATTATCGAGAGAGCATTGGGCTGAGTGATGACCAGCGTATTCCCATTTTTTATACATCCGTTGTTATCCCTTACCGACAGGTCATAATTCCCCGGCGACAAGCCGGTAAATGTACCGCCGTTATCAAAATAGTTGGCTCCTCCGTCCGTCGAGTAAACATAAGGGGCTGTCCCTCCGGAGACTGTGACTGTAATTGTCCCGTCATTAGCTCCGTTGCAGGTAACATCTGTTTTCGTCCGGCCTGTAAACGTAAGGGAATCAGGCTCTGTTATTACTTCCGTATTCCCGTTTTCCACACAACCCTTTGAATCCTGCACTGCGATATCATAATTCCCTTTACCAAGGCCCGTAAAATTACCGCCGTTATCAAAATAGTTGGCTCCTCCGTCCGTCGAGTAAACATAAGGGGCTGTCCCTCCGGAGACTGTGACTGTAATTGTCCCGTCATTGGCTCCATTACACGTAACATCTGTTTTCGTCTGGCCTGTAAATGTAAGTGAATCCGGTTCACTTATTACCTCTGTATTCCCGTTTGCTATACAACCCTTTGAATCCTGCACCGCCACATCATAGTTCCCTTTATCAAGACCCGTAAAATTACCTCCGTTATCCGGAAAAGTAACTCCTCCATCAATGGAATAGGTATAGGGAGAGGTTCCTGCGGAAGCCGTAATGGTAATTGTTCCGTCGGCAGCTCCGTAACAGGTAACATCTGTTTTAATTGTTGAGATAACAATCGCAGGGGGTTCATTGACTGTTACAGGACCGTGATTAAATATACAACCATTACCGTCGGTCACCGTCAGCATATAATTGCCGGCAGTCAGCCCGCTGATATCCTCACTCGTCGAAGTATAACCACCGGGCCCGCTCCAGAAAAAACCATAGGGGGTGGTCCCGCCACTTACTGTCACACTGATCGATCCGTCACTGCCCCCATGGCAGGTCACATCCGTTATTGTTTGTGAATCAAAATTCAGGGTATCAGGTTCATCTACAACAATGTTTAAAAAATCGGATTCATTGGCATCGTCAACGACCACCCAGTAATGACCTGCCGCAATATTAATCAGGGAATCGGCAGAATTATTGGTGGTGTCTTTTTGTCCCGTGTTCCATGTGAAAATATACGGGGCAGTCCCCCCACTGACGGTTACAACAATTTTCCCGTCACTTCCTCCGTTACAGGAAACACTGTCAACCTTTGAAGACAAGGTTAATCCATAAACAGAAGAGCCTGTGGAAAAAAACCATAGAAAAAAAAGAAAAAACAGTTTATATTTTATCTGTGTTCTCAGCAATCTTGTTTTTTTCCTCGTTTACGCCAAATAATTTAAATAGTTACACTCTCTATCTTCCCTCAAAATACCAGCTTTTCAAAGGTATAAATATTCATTTAATTTTACCTAAAAATCCAAAATGAAAATCTATTACAGTTCTACATTGCACGCCACTATTGGAAATGCTCATTTCAAAGTTTTTCACCGTAGCGAAGGCTACACTTTCAAAACTTTTTTGAAAATATTTCATGTCATGTTCAAAAGAAGATTTGCATACTCCGTATGCGTAATTAGGTGGAAATCAGCTTGCTCTGCAAGCGAAATACACATTCTTACAGCATTACCCGTTTACGCTTCGTATGATCGTTCACTAAGTTCCACCATACCACCATGCCATTCTTCCATTACTCCATTCTTCCATTCTTCCTTCTTGCCAGTAACCTCCCGGTGATAAAACGCACGGGATACCATGCTGCCAGAAAACCGATACCTGCGACGGTTAAGAATACCATCACCAGATCTGCTATCTGCACCTTGACCGGATAGGTATCAATCACAAAGGACCCACTTCCCGGGATTTTGACCAGCCCGAATTTCAATTGTATCCAACAAATCAATAAACCCAGGATCACCCCTGCCAATGCTCCTACGATCGTTATCATCCATCCTTCATAAAGAAAAATACGGCGTATCAATGGAATGTTTCCACCCAGGCTCCGGAAAGTGTGAATATCTTCTTTCTTCTCGATAATCAGCATGGAAAGCGATCCTATAACATTAAAAGAAGCAATAAGCAAAATAAATGTAAGGATTAAAAAGATCGCCCATTTCTCTGTTTTCATAATCCGGTATAACACCGCCTCCTGTTCATAACGGTTCTTTACATAAAAATCAGGACCCAATATCCGGCTGATTTCTTCCTCCGTTTTTTTCTGATCAGCTCCCGGTTTGCACTTTATCTCCACTGCACTCAGTTCGTGAGTATAATCAAAAAGCTTCCGTGTAAAATCAATGGGCACAATCATATATTTCAGGTCAAAATCCTGCTGAATAGCAAAGACGCCGGAAGGAAAGATAAGCATGCGATTAAAAGCCTTCTCCGGATCCAGGGAAATATGACCTGTTCTGCGCGGGACATAAACAATAATCGGATTCACAAAGTTCAGACCGACACCCAGGTTCATGGCAATACCTTGTCCGACTACCGCCATGGGACTGTTTTTATAATGCAAAGTAAATTTCCCGTCAACCATCATCGTATCCACGCCGCTCATGGAAGTATAGTTATCACTGACACCCTTGACTGTGGCAATATATTGGCGTTTGCCATACTGCAATAAAGCATTTCCTTCAATCACATCAGCAGCGAACATTACTTCCGGCAAATGTTTCACCCTGTATATTTTCTGCAGGGTATCCGGAAAAGTTTTCCCCATGACAGAGGTAATCTTCAGGTCGGGATTAAACGAATTAAACAAAGAATGAACCAAATCATCAAACCCGTTGAAAGTTGACAGGACAACAACCAGGGCCATGGTCCCTATCATTACCCCGATTACCGAGATAAAAGAAATAAGATTGATTACATTATGCGACTTTCTGGCAACAAGGTATCGTTTTGCTATATAAAAAGGAAATTTCAATTTTACCCGCTTTTACAAATAAAAAAGAAGGCCTCCGGCATGGACTTTAACCCGCACCTTCCCGGAATCCCCGGGATGTTCTGTCAATTAAACTACAGAGACCTTCTAAAAAAATACGAACTATTTCCATGCTTTAACGATTAAACCTGTCCCCGTATTATGTCTGAAGTGAACATCCAGCCAGTTCAGAACAAAAGCAAAAGGATAAGTTAACAAGTAATAGAATGGAAGAAGGACAAAAAACCATTTTGAGATATTCAGCCAGGAGATGGGAATTTTCATAGACAATCTCCAGGCGACCTGTCCGGGTTTCCCATAAGAATAGTATGCTTCTGTACGGGAGAACCCTGCCCGGCCCAATTTTCCCCTGATCTCCTGCAGGTTATATCCATCCCTGACATGTTCATCAATAAAACTTTCCCCCTCATGATCATGGACATCCGACCCCCCCTGATCTGAAGGAGTGGATATAAGGAGCATCCCTTCCGGTTTCAGTGACTGTTGCAAATTGGAAAAGACCTGTTCATCTTCTTCGATATGTTCCATCACATCCACACAAAGGATGAGGTCAAATGTCTCACTCCTGACATAACGGGTCAGGTCTTCAACCGAAAACACCACTTTCTTCTCCGGATCGATCTTTTTAAAGAAACGGGTACAGTCTGCAATCTGCTCCTCTTTAACATCTACGCTGTAGATTTCCGCACGGGAAAACCATCTGAATAAAAAATACGTGTACTGACCAAAACCTGAACCGGCATCCAGAATTTTCAGTATTTGTTTTTTCCCCGCTCCTGCCGATTTTATCTCACGCTTGACATACCAGGCCCGGAGCAACAGCAGATCCAGCAAATGATAAAAAACACGCCGTAAGCCGGGCGTTTTATTAAAAATTTCTCCAAGGGTCCTTTTAATAGGATCATAATGCATTAGACAACAAGATTATTTCAACAGTTTTTCAATTTTTTCTATATAGTCCAATGAATCGTCCAGAAAAAAAGCAAGCTCAGGGATGGCTCTCACCTGATTTTTGATCCGTCGGGACAATTCGTACCTGATTTTTTTCTTCCGGTTATTGACCAATGTATCAAAATCTTCTTTCGTTACCCCCGGAAAAATACTCAGATATACTTTGGCAAGGGAAAAATCTGAACTCATACGTACCTGCGTAACAGAAATCATCTTCCCGCCAAATGAAGTCCTGCCTTCTTTCTGAAAGATATCTCCAAGTTCTTTTTGAATCAACCGGGCGACTTTTTTTTGTCTTGTCGATTCCATAATTATTCAGCTATTTAAACCCTGCAAAGGTAAAACTTTTAAAGGGGATATAAAATATTGGAGCGCTTTCAACAATCTTTTTTAGTTTTGCGGAAGAAATAAGCCAAAAGTATGGAAACTGTTGTAAGCGGAATACGATCCACCGGAAATCTGCATCTCGGGAATTACTTCGGAGCTGTAGCCAATTTTCTAAAGATGCAGCATGAAAACCACTGTTACTTTTTCATTGCCGATTACCACTCTCTGACCACGCATCCTACGCCTAAAAACCTGCATGAGAACGTAAAAGAGATCTTATCAGAATATCTGGCCTGTGGTATTGACCCCGCAACAGCCACCCTATTCCTGCAGAGTGACATCCCTGAAGTAACCGAGCTTTACCTGCTCCTGAATATGAATGCTTATGTAGGAGAACTGACACGTACCACTTCTTTCAAGGATAAAGTCAGGCACCAGCCGGATAATGTCAACGCAGGATTACTCACCTATCCGGTATTAATGGCAGCAGATATTATTATCCACAAAGCCACCAAAGTGCCCGTGGGAAAGGACCAGGAACAAAACATGGAAATGACCCGGCGCTTTGCCAGACGCTTTAATACCATGTATAAAGCGGACTATTTCCCGGAACCTACTGCCTATAATTTCGGGAAACAACTGATAAAAATACCGGGACTGGACGGCAGCGGAAAAATGGGAAAAAGCGAAGGCAATGCTGTTTATCTGACCGACCCGCCGGAGGTGATCCGGAAAAAAGTGATGCGTGCCGTAACCGATAATGGTCCGGAAAAAGATAACCAGCAAATGAGTGAACCGGTAAAAAACCTCTTTACCATTATGCAGGCAGTTTCTTCTCCGGACACAGTGAGCCATTTCCATGATCTCTATAACCATTGTAAAATCAGGTATGGTGATATGAAAAAACAATTGTCCGAAGATATTATTGTTTTTACCAGCCCTATCCGCGAGAGAGCGCAGGAGATCCTTGGCGACAATGACTACCTGCGAAAAGTCGTCAGGGAAGGTGCTGAAAAAGCCCGGGAAAGTGCCACCAGAACCGTCCGCGAAGTCAGAGAGATTATCGGGTTTAAACCCTTTTAAA
>CAYLJE010000015.1:0-2163 GCA_964383915.1 uncultured Rikenellaceae bacterium | reverse complement strand
CTTTATCCTTTAGCCTTTATCCTTTAGCCTTTATCCTTCTCCCGCCAGTCCCCGTTTTCTTTGATCAGTCGGATGAGTTGATCCACGGCTTCTTCCGCCGGGATATTCTTTTTTACAATCTCTCTGTTTTTATACAGGGTAATCCTGTCCTTCCCGGATCCGACATAACCATAATCCGCATCGGCCATCTCTCCGGGCCCGTTGACAATACAACCCATGACGGCTATTTTTATCCCCTTCAGACGGGAGGTGCGTTTTCGTATCTCGGCCGTCACCTTTTGTATATCGAAGAGGGTGCGGCCACAAGAAGGACAGGAGATATACTCGGGATGGAAAGTGCGCACACGGGAAGCCTGCAAAATGCCAAATGCCGTATGAACGGCTGACCTGCCCGTGTTATCATCCGAATACTCCAGCCACAATCCGTTTGCCATTCCGTCCAGAAACACCGGCCCCAACTCTGCTGCTGCCTCAATCCAAAAATGCTCTGTCGTATCCGAAAAATATTTTTTTCTAATGATCACCGGAAAACGGACATTATGTTCTTCCAGTCCGAAGAAAAAGTCCCTGATTTCCAAAACAGAATCCTTTTCTCCGGCCCGGGCTACCCCAATGATTTTCGTATTTCCCGGGGGCAGGGAAAGTAAACGCCTGATGCCCTCCTCACTGGCAGGAACCATAACAAAAACCAACGGAGCATCTGACAATTGTTTAAAATCATGTACCGATCCGGTAATAGGAAAAGCCCCTTTTCTTTTTCCCTCCTCTTTAATCCAGGTATCGCCCGCTACAATATATTTTATATCTCCGTCTTTTCGAGGGGAGTATTTTATATCCTCCGCATAAATAAAATCAGGTCCGGGATCGCCATCTCCCGCAACAGAAAAATTACCAACCACCACCGGCATATCGGGAAACAGCGGATTTGTGACCCGACTCCTCACCGGCTGGAATGAAAAAGGACTGAATGATGCAGGAAAAGATATCTTTTTACGTCTATTTTGTCGCAGAGAGATAAACTCCGTCAGATGCCCGGCCACAGGTATTTCTCTCTCCGAAGGTTCTGTCAGCGAAACGCGCAGGGTATCTCCCAGACCATCTGCCAGCAGTGATCCGATTCCCACGGCAGACTTAATCCGTCCGTCTTCTCCTTCGCCAGCCTCGGTAATCCCAAGATGCAAAGGGTATAATGCCCCTTCGCCAGCCATGGCTGCTACCAGCATCCGGTAAGCCTGCACCATCACCCTTGCATTGCTTGATTTCATAGACAATACAATATCATGAAAATTTTCTTCTCTGCAGATCTGCAGATATTCCATGGCCGAGATTACCATCCCGCGCGGGGTATCTCCATATTGTTCAAGGATTCTCTTTGATAAGGATCCGTGATTGACACCCAGTCTCAGAGCCGTATGGTTTTTTTTACAGATCCTCAATAACGGCATCATTTGTTCCCGTATTTGCTCTCTGTATAATTCCTGTTTTTTCTCCCCGGGGAAATCTTCAGCTACCGGCACAATACGGGCAAAATTCCCGGGATTGATACGTACCTTCTCCACGAACCGGGCTGCTGTCTCGGCAATTTTCGGATTAAAATGGACATCAGCAATCAGCGGCGTATTCCATCCTTTCCGGCGGAGTATATCCTTGATAATGGCCAGGTTTTCCGCTTCTTTAACGTTTTGTGCCGTAAAACGGATATAATCTGCTCCCGCTCTGATGATGCGGATACTTTCTTCCACACAGGCTTCTGTATCCATGGTCGGACTGCCGGCCATTGACTGGATTCGCACAGGATACTTTCCCCCCAGCGGCACATTTCCAATCCATACTTCCCTGCTTTGTTTCCGGCCAGTCCGGGCAATTAAATTCAGAAATGTCTTCTTTAAATTTTGTTCTTCCATAAAAAGGAAATAAATTGGGACATCATTTCGCAAATATACTTTGAAAAACGGGAAAAGCGATAAAAAAGCAGATCACAACAGGTTGCAGGGATAATAATGAACTACCCCGGGGCAGCCCGAAGTCTTGCAGACCTGATGGCTAACCAATGATTTTTTTTGGCTGCCAAAACACCAAAAAACAAAGGAATCACCCTGATGAAAACGTAATTAGTGTTTGTCCATAATGTCCGATTTCTTTATTTCGGCAAGCTCAATACAA
>CAYLJE010000014.1:17803-33013 GCA_964383915.1 uncultured Rikenellaceae bacterium | reverse complement strand
AAAAAACTTCCCGAAGACTACAAAGGCAAATGGCTCGTATTATTCAGTCATCCCGGCGATTTCACGCCGGTATGTACCACTGAGTTTGTATCTTTTGCCCAGCACAATGACCAGTTCAAGGAATTAAATGCAGAATTACTGGGACTTTCGGTTGATCAGGTATTTGCTCACATCAAATGGCATGAATGGATCGAAGAGAATCTCAAAGTAGATATTCCTTTCCCCATTATTGCAGATAATCTGGGCATCGTATCCCACAAACTGGGACTTTTGCATCCCGGGAAAGGTTCCAATACGGTACGTGCCGTATATATTGTTGACCCTGATGGGATTATCCGTCTGATCATTTATTATCCTCAGGAGATAGGCCGTAACGTAGATGAAATTGTCCGTGCCGTTAAAGCGCTGCAGGTCTCCGATGAAGAGGGCGTTGCCACACCGGAAAACTGGCCTGAAAACGCATTATTGGGTGATCGTGTGATCGTGCCGCCGGCAACCGATACCGAGATGGCCAAAGAACGCCTGAAAAATTATGACTGCTACGACTGGTGGTTTTGCCACAAAGAAAGATAATTGTTTCTTTTCATGGGGA
This sequence comes from uncultured Rikenellaceae bacterium, assembly GCA_964383915.1. GTDB lineage: Bacteria > Bacteroidota > Bacteroidia > Bacteroidales > VadinHA17 > DRPN01. The sequence goes on along the minus strand of CAYLJE010000014.1, from coordinate 32,421 downwards.
AAGCCGTCCACACGGACGGCTTTTTTTTAGTTTCCGTTATTAACAGGAGAATCTGTATTTTTTTTCTTATTTTAGCAAAATAAACAATTTACGCTGAGAGCCAAATGACTCTGATTCTTCGATTAACGGTAAGTCTGCTTTTAATGGTTATTCTGCAACCGAGGGAAGGGGTTGCCCAACGTTTTTACCAGAACCTTCAGGAATATTGTACCCGCCTCTCCAGAGAAATTTCCAGTGTGTCCGCTGAACGTAAAGACAGTTTGCTGCAGATCGGAGATCGTATATTACAGATGCAGCAGTCTAAGGCACCGGCAGAAGTTATGTTTACCGGTGTAAACAATGGTTCTTTAAGTCAGTTAGCCGAGATATGGTTTTATAGCGCTATCCATTTTTACAGGATAAAAAACGTCAAAGTATATTCCGGAGGTATTCATCCCGGGGCTGTGGGCTACCGTATTGTAGGCACATTAAAACGATGTGGTTTTCTGATCATGCCTGCCGGCGGAACAGCGGATAATCCAGTTTATTTTTTAAATGCAGGTCGTAATTTTCCCGATTACTCCATTTTCGCCAAGGCCATTGATTACCGGGGGAACCCCCATGACAAATACCTGGTTATCCCCTTATGCCCGGAAGCTGACTCGATAAACTATCGCTCTTACGGTGCCGGCGCCGTCATTCCGTTCCACTGGAAAACCCCATCCATATGGAATGATACGGCCATTGAATCTGTCAAATATGATGAATGCACACATGAGATAGCGCGGGATATTTTTTTTCTGGCAAATTACATCCGGCAACAAGATAAAATCCGTAAAAAAATAACCGGTAAACATTAATTCGGTATTATTTTTTCAGCCATTTTACCAGCCATGGCAAGCGGTTGATCACGACCCTGTAATACCCGGTCTCATACCCGCCAAATCCCAGGTAAAAACGTGCCAGTCCAACATGATCAGAACCCTCAAAATCCAATAATTTTTTTTCTCCGGCATGTCTTCGGATAAAATGATCAACGATGCCAACAAGGGCATGATTTTCACGACCCTGTTGAGCATTGGCTGAAAACAAAAAAATGTAACGTCCCGGTGATTTCAGAAATAAAGCTCCCGACAGCAAATGACTGTCTTGTCTTACTGTAAATAGCTCAGTCATCCGTTTTCTACTCATAAGAGTCAACAGCCATTTTAATTTTTCATAGTCAGCCTGCTTTATGTTGGGATATTGTTTTCCCTGGTTCCCGGTAAAAAGCCGGATGATTTCTTCAACTGCCTCAGGATCCTCTACTACCTGCAGGTTTGTTTTAAGAAATTTTTGCAGGTTACGGCGTGTATTTTCATGATATTTCTTTTCTGTATCTGATCCAATAGCCGAAAGATCCAACAAAATATTTCGTCTTTTGATCAGGCCAACCTGTTCTTCCGGAACCGGGTTCATCTCATTTAACTGGATATCAATATATTTTATTTTCTCCGGTATGTTTTGAAAAAACAGTGAGATTTTTTTCTCTGTAACTTTCGTCTCTGAAAAAAGTCCAAGTTGCTGTGTAAATGGAGGTTGTGCAAGATAAATAATCCCTGCTTTTCGCTTCACCGGTAATGGGAATACGCTCTGGTAATCATCTTCAACCAAAGCCTCCCATCCCGGAGACATACAATCCAGATACCAGGAAAAAGCATATGCCATACTGTTCCCGGCCCGCAGGACAGCATCATCCCATTGTCCCTTATTAATTTCTTTATGCTTCAGATAGCGGATCATACCTTATGTCAATATTTGTTCTAACCATTCTTCATACATCTTCCCCCAATCTTTCCATTCCCCCGTTTCTGCCAATGAATGATTATGCCAGAGCGTGATGAGTGTTCCCCTCACATTTTTTACCATATGAAAATACTTAAGAAGTGTTTCATGAGCCTCCACAGGAGAGAGACCCAGGCGATCTTTCAACGTTCCATCCATAATGGCAAAAGGATAGATCATCAAGGGGGTATCTTCATTGCGTAACAGGTCAAACCAATGGTAAGGGATACTGGTGCCGGCACGAAACCCGGACTTGTCAGGGAACCCCATACTATAATCTTCCAATATCCCGGTATCTATCAGCTGGTGGTAGGTATCAGGTAAACGCAGCAGAAGAAAATGCTGCCGGCTTCGAATGACCGGTCTTCCCAGTATTTTTTCCAGTCGTCTTTTCTCCTCCAATAATATCTCCGGATGTCTGTGAGACCGGAAAGACGGATGCAAGCCGGTACGTCCGAAAGAATCACAATTCCTGATTAAAAATTGCATAATTTTTTTCCTGGACGGGATACTTTTGTCATAAGTATCCCATTTCCCGACATGGAAGAAAAAATAAGGAGTTGCTCCCCACTGCCTGTGCCATTTTTTGATCCGATCAAAAGTATCAAAAGGGTCTTTTTCTCCCCTCATCAGAACACGTAAACGCAGGAAAAAATTTTTCTCTCTCATAGCTCCGCCAAGCAAACGCGGGAGTGGTTTATACCGAAAAGCAAAGGCCTGATCGACATCATAAGAAGCAATATATCTGAACTCCCGTATTTTTAGGTGAATCTGGGGAAAAACATTCCGGATTCTATCCCTGAGATAATCTGTCCATAAGTCAACAACAGGTATTTCAAGGAAATTTTCCCGAAAAGCCAGACTCTCAGAAGCGGGGAAACGCCCATATCTGTCCGCAGAAAAAGGCAGATATTCCTCATACCGGCTCAACATAAAAAAGGAAGCGGAAAAGATATCAAAAGAAAAAACATCCTTCTTTTTGGCAGGAAACAAAACAGGCATCTCATTCAGAAGACCGGTGTCCGGCTGCAGGGAAACCAGATCATTTCTGAATAACAGGAAAGCAGGTATAATATGGATTTCACGTTCTTCTCTTACCGGAGCGTTGCTGTAATTAATGCCGGGCAGGTCAGAATGCAGATAGGCTTCTTTGTCAGGCACCAGTTCATAATCAATGCCCAGCCGATCTCTCAGCAGGATATCGAGAATATAAACCAGCCTCCGTGTAGGATATTCAGCATATACCAGTAGTTGCATCTTCGTTGATGGTGTTTATGCAAATGTAATAAAATCCGGTTTTGTTTACAGGTCGAGTTCCACCAGGGTCACGCCGGTGCCCCCCTGCTCAATATGTTCATCGTGAAAATGCAGTACCACATCCACGGTCTGCAGATACTCCCGGATCATCTGACGAAGGATTCCATTTCCTTTGCCGTGAATGATACGCAGGTGCTGTTCTCCCACCATGATAGCTTCATCGGTAAAAGACATCACTTCACGCAGTGCTTCGTCGGCTCTTTTCCCGCGTACATCAATCTCAGGCCTAAAGTATAACTTCCTCTCCCGGATATTTTCCTGCCAGTCTGACCGCCGTCCTGACCGGCGTATATATTTTCTAAATTCTTCTTCACTGATTTTCTCCAGTTTATCACCGGCAATCTGTGTGGTCAGGTTTCCAAAGGCCACGAGAACCCCTCCCTGACTAACATCCATTACTTCTCCTACAGCATCATGTCCGGTCATACGTACTTTATCTCCGGATCGTATCTTATTTTTTTCTACGTTTCTCCGGGATAGTTTATCTTCTCCGGTTTTGCTGAACCTCTGTCTCCGGCGCCTGACAGAAGATATCTTCCGGCTGATGGCGTCTGATTTTCCAGGTTTTCCGGAATTCATTTTTACCTTTAATTCTTCCAGTTCTTTCCGGGCTTGTCTTGTCTGTTCTTTCTCTGCCTGTGTTTCCCGGATCACACGGATGGTATTTTCAATCTTTTTATTCACATTGGCAAGCATATGATCTGCTTCTTCTTTAGCCTGCTTCAGAATGTCACTGCGTTGCTTCTGGAAGCCTGCCATTTCTTCTTCATACTTCTTCAGCAATGCTTCCAGTTTCTTTTCTGTCTGCCGGATATTTTTTCGTTTATTTTCCCAGTATCCTTTATCACGCAGGATATCCTTCAGATGCTTATCAAATAGAACATGTTCTTTCCCTACTTTCCGACCTGCTTCCCGGAGGATGTCTTCCGGCAGCCCTATTTTCCGGGCCATTTCAAAAGCAAAGGAGCTCCCCGGTCTCCCCAACACCAGACGGTATAACGGTTGCATATTCTGATTATCAAACAACATGGCTCCGTTAAGAATTCCTTCTTCCGAGGCAGCGACGTGTTTCAGATTGGTATAATGGGTAGTAACCACACCGAATGTACCTGTTATATTTAGTCTCTGCAGTACAGTCTCTGCCAATGCCCCTCCAAGCATAGGCTCGGTACCGGTGCCTAGTTCGTCCATCAGGATCAGCGTATCCGGTGCCGCATGTTTGATGAAATATTTCATATTCAGTAGCCTGGAACTGTATGTACTCAGATCATTCTCAATAGATTGTTCATCTCCCAGATCGAGGAATATTTCCCTGAAAACACCAAAAACAGACGATCTAACGACAGGTACCGGCAACCCACACTGAAACATATACTGCAACAACCCCACGGTCTGCAAACAAACAGATTTTCCACCTGCATTGGGTCCTGATATTACCAGTATCCTGTTGTTCTCATTCAGAGAGATGTCGAGCGGGACCACATGGCGATTTTCCTTTTTAAAATTCAAATACAACAATGGATGTATGGCCTGTTGCCACCTGATTACGGGATGCTCCTTCATTTCAGGAATTACAGCATTGATCTCCTGTGAGAATAAGGCTTTGGCACGAATAAAATCAAACAAACCAAGTAAATCATAGGATTGAATCATATCACGGGCATATGGACGAAAAATATCTGCCAGATGACGCAGAATTTTTTCTATCTCCCGGCCTTCGGCAAAGCCGAGGGTTCGTATTTCATTGTTAAGGTCAACGATCTCCGCCGGTTCAATATATACAGTTTTCCCGGTGGCCGACTCATCGAGTATCAATCCTGAGATGTGCCGTTTATAAGTAGCCGGCACAGGAATAACCATACGTCCGTTTCTTATAGACACTCCCATATCTTTTTCCACCCACCCGGAAGTCTGTGCTTTTCGGAGAATCTGTTGCAGACGACCGGAGATATTCTTTTTCTTCACAGCCAGTGCCTGTCTTATTTTTCGCAGTTCAGGAGATGCGGAATCACGAATAGCCCCTTTTGAATTAACGACCTGATCAATAGCATCAATTACAAAAGGAAATACAGTCATTCCGGAGGCCAGTTCCTTCAGTACCGGAAAACGATCTTCCTCCGTCTTCTCAAAAAACATCCCGATGGCCCGTATGGTATTCAGTGATTGCCTCAGGTCAAATAATTCTTCCACGGTAAACACTGTTCCTACGATCATGATCTTTTCGAGGACCGGGGTCATATCAATAACATAATCAACCGGAAAAGAAAGATCTTCTTCCAGCAAAAGAATAAATTCACTGGTTTGTTGTAGTCTCTGCCGGATTTTTTCCGGAGATATCAGGAAACACATCTTCTCCAGCCATCGATCACCGAGAGGTGAAAGGATTTTGCTACGGATTATTTCACGGATAGGGACAAAACCCAGTTTCTGCTCAATATTTTCAGGATAGTTCATCATCCTTTTTGCAAAGGTATTAGAAAAGTGAAGCAAAAAAAGCCCTGCTACAGCCATGCAGGATTATTTTTCTTCCGTCTGATCCATTCCAAGGAGATGCAGCATAAAGGCGTACTCCATAGCTGTCTCCCTGTACCGTCTGAAACGACCTGAGATACCACCATGACCGGCCTCCCAGTTCACATGAAAAAGCAACAGGTTATCATCGGTTTTCATATCTCTGAGTTTGGCTACCCACTTTGCCGGTTCCCAGTATTGTACCTGGGAATCCCAATATCCTGTTGTGACCAGCATATTCGGATAATCCTGCGCTTTCACATTATCATAAGGTGAATAAGAAAGCATATAATCATAATATTTTTTCTTATGAGGGTTTCCCCACTCGTCATATTCAAAAGTCGTCAAGGGGATGGTTCCATCCAACATGGTCGTAACCACATCTACGAAAGGAACATTGGCAATAATCCCTTTATAAAAGCCGGGATTCATATTGGCGACGGCCCCCATTAGCAACCCGCCGGCACTGCCCCCCATAGCAAATAGTCTGCCGGGGTTGGTATATTTCTGATCCACAAGATATTCGCTACAAACAATAAAATCAGTAAAAGTATTCATTTTCTTCAGTAATTTCCCCTCTTCGTACCATGGCCGTCCTAATTCTCCGCCACCGCGAATATGGGCAATGGCATAGACAAAGCCACGGTCGAGCAAACTCAATCGTACCGAGCTGAAATAAGGATCCATAGGAATACCGTAAGAGCCATAACCATAAATCAACGCCGGATTGTTTCCATCTGTCTGCAATCCTTTTTTATACACGAGCGAGATGGGAACTTCCGTACCATCATTGGCTTTGGCAACCAATCGTTTTTCTTCATATTGACCGGGATCATAACCTCCCAGCACTTCATCCCGTTTCATCAGCACACGTTTTTTTGTATCCATATTAAAATCATAGACTGAATAAGGAATGACCAGGGAAGAATAAGAAAAACGAAGGATGTCCGTGTCAAACTCCGGATTGACAGAGACCCTGGTAACATAAGTCGGCTCATCAAAAGGAACATAGTATGCTTTAGCATGATTTTTCCAGGGAATAACCTGAATCTGTGTCAGGCCTTTGATTCTTTCAGACAACACCAGATAGTCCTTAAATATATCAAAATCAGTAAGGTAAATCGACTTATCATAGGGAAACACATCTCTCCAGTTTGCCTTGGATGTTCGCGTAACGGGTGTGCGCATCAGCTTAAAGTTTTCAGCTCCGTCTGCATTGGTCCGGATATAAAAATAATTCCCATAATGGTCCACGTAATATTCAAGTTTTCGCTGACGGGGCTGGATTATTCTGAACTTATCTTTTGGATGATCTGCGTCCAGGTACCTGTATTCGGTAGAGAGTGTCTGATTAGAATAGATCATCAGGTATTTTTTACTTTTTGTTTTAAAAATGCCTGTACTGAAGGTTTCATCTTTTTCAAAATACACCAGTCTGTTTTTTTCTTCCGGCACACCCAATTGATGGCTCATGATTTTCTCTGCACGCAAAGTCTCCTTGTTTTTCCTTGTAAAGAAAACAGTTTTGTTGTCATTGGCCCAGACCGGACTCCCGGTCGTATTGTGTACCTCATCTTTCAAAAAGTTACCTGTTCTCAGGTCTTTAAACAACAATATATATCTTCTGCGACCGATGGTATCCATGCCGAAAGCCAGAAGGTTGTTGTCCGGGCTGACACTCAATCCTCCGATCTGAAAAAAATCATGACCTTCAGCCAGATTGTTGGCATCAAGCAATACTTCCTCTGTGGCATTCAGTGAACTTTTTTTTCTACAATAGACAGGGTACTCTTTCCCCTCTTTATACCGCGTATAATAATAATAACCATTATCGAAATAAGGCACAGATTCATCATTCTTCTTGATACGGCCGGTAATCTCGCTGAACAAGGTTTCCTGCAATTCTTTTTCAGGTGCCAGGATAGTATCCGCATAGTCACTTTCGGCATGCAGATAGGCCAGCACTTTCTTCGTTTGCTCATCCGGCACCCCGGCATTTTTTTGGGCATCGGATAGTCTCATCCAGTAATAATTATCGATTCTTGTATTCCCATTTTCCGTTAATTTATACGATATCTTCTCAGCTACAGGAGGTTTTATCATTTTTTTATTCTTTTGATTTGAACATGCCACAGACAGGAATAGCATCAGAATCCCACTTCCTGCATAACATACATATTGCCATTGTTTCATACGTTTAAAATTTTTTTACATGAAAATTCTGCAATAAATTTTCATATTTGTTTAATGACATTTCATATTTATTAAAAACTCAATTCAAAAGAAAGCAATCCTACGGGGTTCCATCTGGCAAAAAAGAGGTTCTTTTTCACTTGTTTTTCAAACGGAATTCCATTCGCTGTCCACGTAAAATCTGTCCCTTTCTCTAATGCGTATCCCATTTCCAGATTTGTTTCTAAAGAAAAGGATAAAACATCATTTGCACGGACAGTAACCCCCAGAACAGGAGACAAAGAAGCCCCTGTCTTGTGAACCTGAATCTTTTCATATACTCCGGTAAAACCGCCCCCGGTTTCAGAATATTTCAAAGCACTGGTAAAAAGCAAATCCACAGCCAGGTATGGTTTAACCATATAAGTACCAAAACCTTTCACATATCCGGCACCCAGTTGGATATCTGAATAAAGATTCATATCCTTCCACTCTCCGGTCGAATGGTCAATATTTTTCTGAAAATAATCAAACCTCAATCTCATATAATGATCAAACGAAAGCTGATGTGTAATCATCAACCCATGCATAAATATCGCATAATAACCAGTTGATGGTTCTATGACCGGACGACGGTTAAAACTGAAAAGATTTGTGGAAACTTTATTGAGGCGCTGTTCTATCGCATTTTGCGAAAAAACAGAAAAAGAAATGATCTCCAACAGAAAAAGCACAAAACATTTCCTCATAAAAACACCCCTAAAAAACTTAAAGACAAAGGTAAAATTATTATAGAAACAGAATGAACCGGGGAACAAATATTTACCTGAATTTTTTCAATCTTACCAGAGGCCAGACAAGTATCAGGGCCAAAGATACGATCACTAAGCCTTTTGCTATCCCGAAGTGATCAATCAGAAAGCCTGTTGCCGGTGCCAGGAAAGCAGCGAATAAGCTTCTCACCTGTGACTCTGTAGAGAGTACCGTCGCCAGAATATCCGGAGGAAAAATCTCTGATACATAAGCAACGCCCACCGGTCTGCGCAGATTTTCCAGCATGAATACTGCCGTAAAAGAAAGAACTACCAGCCAACGCCAGGGGGGATGAAACATAAAAAAGATACCGGTCACAAGAACCAGGACAAGGCCTGTCAACAGGCTTCTGTCAAGGGACACAGACAAACTACCCACCCGTAAAGAATAGCGTCCTGCGCTACGGGAAGCATAAGAAGTTCCCATATATACGATAAAATACATGACGCCGACAAGCAGGGCGGTTAACTGTTTCTCCCCTATCCCATGAAAATACCCCACCAACCCGGCAGCCAGGGTAGCCAATACGGGCTGATAATAATCCTTTACCACCCTAAAGTAACCACTGAACAGGGCAATATTGGATAAAGCCCGGAGGGTCCTACCCGAACGCAAAGCCTGGATTATTTCTCTGAGAATCTCCAGAAATGACTGCTTAACCTCATGCCACGATCCTTTTTTAACCGCTCCCTCCAGCGCCGCAGGATACGATGCAATCAGGATCAGATCAAGAAAATAAGGCACCGTAGAAAAAAGGAAAGCGCTGGCATAGGTCCCCGAATAAAAAACGATCCCCGCAGCAAGCAGGGAAGAAAAAGCAGAACCCATCTGTGACCAGGAACGCGTATGTCCATAATAATCGACTTTTGCCTGTTCCCAGCCTTTCAGCCACAGATATTCAAAGATCATGGCTTTGTGCGTGCCGGTACGGAAAGCATCTCCGACGCCATAAAATAACATGGCAACAACAAACAATCCGTAGGTGGATGTGAAATAAAATACCAGAAATGAAAAAATATAAAAAAGAAAAGAAGCGATCATGGTACGCCGCCGTCCCAGAATATCAGACATCATCCCGGTGGGTATCTCCAACACATTACGCAACACTTCCCGTATGGTTATCAGCGTCCCGATCTGCAGATAACTCAAGCCTTTCTCAAGAAAAAACAGATACAGGAAAGGCTCAAAGAAACGCAGGTTTTTCAGAAAACCATACGTACAGAATTTAACGTACTGTGTGTCCTTTTTAAAAGTAGCCGGTGTTTTTCCGCTTTTAACCATGATTATCACTCAAAAATACATCAACTGCGAGAAAAAAAAGATTTATTCCACTTTTATGTTTTACGAGATTAGGATTTCCCACAAAATAATATATTTTTGTTTAAGAATTAAAAGGGGTATTTCCGCTAACACTGTTTCATGATAGTCATCCTTTCACCGGCCAAGCGAATGAACTTCTCTCCTGTGGTATCACCTGTACCGTTAACCACTCCTCTCTTTATCGCAGAGGCCTGGCTTATTGCCGAAAAGATGAAAGAATACAGTCCGGGACAACTAACGCGTCTGCTTAAAATCAATCCTGATCTGGCACTTTCCACCGCCGAACGGTTTGCTTCTTTTCAGAAAGAACCGCTGGATATTGCCACCAAACCTGCCATCTTTGCTTATAAGGGAGATGCATACAAGGGTCTGGATCCAGGTTCGTCAGACACTGCTTCTTTGTCTTTTGCACAGGATCATCTGCGGATTCTATCTGCATTATACGGAATACTGAGACCTTTTGACGCCATCCAGCCCTATCGGCTGGAAATGGGTATCGTCCTGCGGGTAAATCATGCTGCCAACCTGTATGAACTTTGGAGAAACAAGATTACCCAAGCACTGGCCAGTGAACTGACAAAAGAACAAAATCCCATTCTGGTCAACCTGGCTTCCATTGAATATTTCTCTTCCATTGTGCCGGAAGATATAGAAGCCCGAACCATCACCCCCGTATTTAAAGAATTTCGCAATGGCACCTATAAGATATTATCCATGTTTGCCAAGTTTGTCCGGGGACGAATGGCACGCTTTATCATGAAAAATAAGATCACAAACCCGGAAGATATTAAACTTTTTGATCTGGAAGGATATGCTTATGATGCTAATCTTTCCGGCGAAAACCGGTGGATATTTACCCGGTAAATCCGTTACTTATGAAGACATTCTCCGGCCTTTATAAACAGGATGATGATATCTCCCACTCACTGGAATATTTCCTCTCCGACTATTTCCAGTCCTTTCCGGATGGTCTCCAGGAGTTTTTCTGCAGGCTCTATCCCCACGGACAAACGGATCATCCCGGGAGAGTGGTATTTATAGCCCCATACCGGCTCAATAGGCAGGAGGATACTCCCAGTGTCTCCGAGCGTAGGAACAAGTGGGATTTCCTCAGCCACAGCGGCTATAAAGAGGTCCCTGTTGTGGCGTTTTTCTTCGTCTGTTTTCCCTGCCAGATCAAAAGTAATCATTCCTCCGTATCCTTTATTTCCGAAAAGATTTAATGCTTCGATATGGGTAGGATGATGTTTAAGTCCGGGATAAAGCACTTTCTCTATAACAGGATGTTGTTCCAGTACACGGGCGACAGTTTCTGCATTCCGGCAATGCTGTTGCATTCGTAATGGAAAAGTTTGCAGGTAATCTCCCAGACGTGCAGCATCATCAGGAGAGAGCATGTGTCCGGTCAGCTTCCGGTATTTGATCCCTTCTTTTAATAATGCAGGATCATTGCCACAGGCCACCCCTGCCGAGAGATTTCCGTGACCTGCCAGGTATTTGGTGACACTGTGGATCACCAGATCAGCCCCGTCAGAAAGGGGCTGCCAAAGGGCTGGGGTAGCAAAGGTATTATCTATGATCACACGGCTACCGGCCTCCCTGGCCATCCGGATGATCTCCTTGCCGTCAGCAACAATCAGCATCGGATTGGAGATCACTTCGAAATATATCACTTCCGGCTTCAACTCATCCAGAAGGTTTTTCAACATAGACAGATCATGCCTGTCACCGGCTGTAACAAAATGCCGGATATCTAATCCACGACGCGCAACCAGCACCTCATCAATAAAGGCATTGGTTCCCCCGTAAATCTCACTGAAAAACAACCACGGCCGGTTTTCCCCTTTTCTCTGAAAAAGTGATAGTGCCATGTCAATAGCTGCCATCCCCGACTGTGCCAGCAGAGCCCATTGAGACCCTTCGATAGCAGCTAATTGCTCTTCTACTGCGACTACCGTGGGATTACGATAACGTGAATAGATAAAATCGTCGGGGTGATGTAGGTACTCCACTTCTTTTTGAAAAACCGAAGCTGCTTTTTTACTATCATGCAGATCAAAACCGGTATTCCGAAAGATGGGAACCAGATGCGTATTCACAACCATTTTTTTCATATTTTCTGTTTGTTAAATAAATAATGAGTATGTATCGACATCCGTTCATCCTGTCTGGAAACAAGTATCAGACGAAATTAACAAACTTTCCGGAGCTTCTCAATAATTTGAATAGCTAAAATTTTTATTCCTTATTCTTTTTATAATCTCCACAATTTTGCAATTTTGCAATTTTATAAAATCAAATCAAACGAATAATGAAGATAGCCATCGTTACCACAGACGGAGAAACAGTCAGCCAGCATTTCGGACGTTCCCCATACTATAAAATATACACCATTAAAGACAATGATCCTGTAAGCGTTGAGATGCGTCAAAGAGGCACCGGTCATTTTGCCCAGGATCAGACAAACCACGAGCATCATGATACTCATCAGGTGGACAATTCGACAGGAAAACATGGTTACGGGACAGATGCCGACCGCAAACATGCCACGATGGCACAAGAGATTGGAGATTGTAATATTTTGATTGCCGGCGGTATGGGACAGGGAGCTTATGAAAGTTTCAGACAATCCGGGCTGGAAGTAATACTCACCAACCTACAGGAAATCAATGACGTGGTAAATAATTACATCCAAGGCACCCTGGAAAATATGGCTTCCGGGCGCACAGATTAAATTAAATATTCCTCTTATTTGCATAGTAAGCATAAGAAATCACTTACTGAGGCCCTAAAAAGATTTTTCATTGTTACGTTGCCCGGAGGTATCCGGACAAATGAGATCCGCGTATGTTACTGGAAATGAGATCTTAAAGAGACCTGCCCACTGTTCACTATCCTGGTATATGGCAGGAATTATTTCATTCTTCTCATAAAATAGCGACCAATAAAAAAGCTCAGGGCAGCAGCTATCAGCAACAGAAAGATAACAAAAACATATTGGTTTGCTTCTCCCACACTGTTGATCAGGGCCCGGATGCCGGTAGAAAAAAATATCCCAAGCGGATAATACACCAGGATAAACAAGGCCAGGCCGATAGCCTGAACGACAAAAAAACGGGATTCTTTTACCCTGCCAAAACCGGCAGCAACCGGAACCAGGATCCTCAGTTTGGGAATAAAAGTCAGGATAAAAACCGTATGTATCAGTTTCGACGACATTTGACGCTGATAATTATCCATCCATACAGGATATTTTTCTGTCAACCGGCTAATCAGACGCGTCCTGTTTCTGGACAGATAAAACAGAATAATATTCCGGATATACAAAGCAACAAAAGCCATCACTCCTCCCCCCCAGGCATTCATCAAGCCGGTTTTAGACAGATAGGCAATAATTATCAACGATATCTCATCAGAAACAGGAGAGATAAAGTCAAAAATAATATAGTAAAAAGCAATACCTAAGTAGGTATAACCGGTTACAATATAGTATAACTCAGTATGTTCTCCCATAAACAAACTCTTCTGCCCCCTGCATCATTTCGCATTTTTACTAAAAAACCAAATACCTGTTACCTTGCTTTTTGCAGGAAAACTCCTGCTAAAATAAAGGATTTTTAACACCTGTCAAAAAACGCATTGAGAAAGTTCATACAACCCCTACCGGAAAATTAATTAAATTCGTCTATAAAGTCGAAGATTCTCATAAATAAAGTACCAAATAATAAATTTGAAAGAACAAATAATTTCCTGATTTCAAATACTAAATGACAGAAACAATCTATATCATTAGTTTTTAAACATTGAGATTTATTTATATTTTGGTGATTGCAACCTGTGATCTTCCTATTTTAAGTATAAGGACAGGCTCCAAATAATGAAGCTATCTTTTTTTTATATTTTTGTAAAGAGAAATCCGGATATTAATCACAAATGATATATATTTACGTAAGTAATTCCGGCAAAAAATATTGCTCCCATAAACCCCGGCGGAAAAAAATCATCCATAAGAGGAAAGAAAAAATTAACTTTTCCTTCCGATATACAAACCATTTCCTTTGTTGACAGTGAGTATTTTCATATCCGTGAAGAAGGAACCGAATTCCTGCCGGAATGCCCGAAGGAAGTTTTTATAATCACTACGTTCGAGTGCTTCGAGCAACCGTACACTCCAGGACATTTCTCCAAGAAAATCATGCACTACTACCACTTTACCGGCTACGCGAAACATCTCCTGCAAAACTTTCCGGCGCAGGTTTTCTCTCATACCATGCATTAGGAAAGAACAGGTAACAATGTCAAAGGATCTGTCGGAAAAATCTGTAAGGTCTTTCCCGTCAGATACCTTAAACCGGATTTCGGGATGTTTCTTTCGGGCCTGCATAATCATCTTCCCGGAAAAGTCCACCCCTACTGCCTCGGCTAACGAAAAACGGACCAGTGACGATATCCATCCGCCTGTGCCGGTGCCCACATCCAGGATACGCATTCCCCGGAGAGGGATATCCGCATCAAGTTCCGCTGTTATCTCAAGATAGTTTTTCCTGATAGAATGATCAATCAGTCCATACACCGGGGCGATCAGGTTAAAAATAAACCGTGCCCGTTTTTCTTCATCCGATGAAAAATAATAGGGTAACCACATATTGTTCAATAAATGAACTTCAAAAATAACAAAAAGA
>CAYLJE010000014.1:15640-17703 GCA_964383915.1 uncultured Rikenellaceae bacterium | reverse complement strand
AAAAAGACACGATCTGTCATCCTCCTGTGAAAGAGCGGGTATCTACAGAGATACCTCCGGTAATCCATCGTCCCGGCATGGGGAGATTTCCAATATTCATATAAGAAGTATTGAAAATATTGGAAACATTCAAGAACAAGAATACATGTTTCAACCGGTAAGTAAAACGCACATTGGCCAGAAAAAAAGGAGGATAAGGAGTTTTATCGTCGGAGGGATAAGAAGTGTAAGCTCCTGCCCTGTCGCGGAAAGCCAGTTGCCAATAAGCCTCGACTGGCCCCGGGAGCAGGTGTTGCACACCCAGGGTAAGCTGATGATGTAAGTAATCAAGCACATATTTCGACAGATACACCCCGCTTTCCTTTGATGCGGTAGCATAAGCATAAGACAATCGGATTTTTTCCATCCAGCCCTGATCATTCCCTGTATGTTCTCTTATGTTCAGCACCACCGAAGCTTCCACTCCGAGGGTTGTCATGGCCGTGTGATTCATGGTATGCCACTTTAGTGTATCCGCTTCTTTCACCCAGTCGATCAGGTTCTTCCCCTGCCGTAGATAAGCTCCTGCCGAACCATACAGCCCTTTTCCAAACCATCTGACTCCACTTTCCACCGTCAGGGCTTCTTCCGGTTTCAGTGAGGAATTTCCTATATTCACCGGGCCTTTATAATAAAGGTCCGTAAAGGTAGGATACCTTAACGACTGGTTGACCGAACCATAAGCACGCCATTTATTTCCCAGTTTGTATCCGAAATCGGCCCCTCCGTATAATTTCCAGCCATAATCACCGGTATGGTTTATCAGAAAACCGCCCGAGGCAGAAAACCTGTGCATAAGTATCTGCTGTTCAATATAAACAGAGAATATATTTCTGGTCTTCCGATGATTATACCATCTCCCTTTTGTTCCCGGAATCAGAACAGAGTCTGTTGTCATTTCGCCGAGGAGAGTGCTGCGGATTCCTTCCTGCCGGAATTCCGCACCCAGGTTGGTTTTGCCAAATTCTTCCGGTATCATCAGCTTCGCTTCACTGCCTGCCACATCTGTCCGATGAAAATTATCTCCCTGGTACCATGCCGGGGGATCATGACGGAACAACTTAAACTGATCATAAGAACGGCGCCAGTAAACGGACTGCTCATATCTGATCTTTTCCCCTGTGGTTACCCGCACAGCGGTCAGACCGGTACGAAAATGTTCATACTGATCAGGAAATGCCGGTGTATAAAAACCGTTGGCACCAAATCCTTTATCCAGCCACCCGACCAGCATGTCCACTGTAGCATGGTTTCCCTGATAACGACCACGGTAAAACAGCCTGGTTATCCCAAAATCCGTATTATCCCTGTAACCCTGAGAATTACTTCTCTGCAATTGGATCAGGTTACGAAAACGCCCACTCCTGATGCCTCCTTCCACTCCGGCCTGTAACCATCCGTGTTGTCCTGCGCCAAGGATTCCTTCCAGAAAAGAAGAGTCAGGCAATCGGGTAATGATATTCACCGCTCCTGAAAAAGCATCCGGACCCAGGACGCGGGATGCGCCCCCTTTCATTACTTCAATACGGGAAATGGATGAAAGTCCAACCGGCAGGTTAAAATTATGATGTCCTGTCTGCGGATCATTGATTTTTATACCATCAATCATCACCAGTGTCTGATCAAAGGTGCCACCGCGGATGGATATATCCGCCTGGACCCCTTCAGGTCCACGTTGCCGCACATCCACCCCCGGCACACTCCCCAAAAGATCATGCACAGAAGTAACCGGCATCCATTCGATACGCCGTGCCGGCAAAAGCTCAACCAAACGGTTTGTATTCATAAGTGTTGCCGGAGAACGCTCAGCCGTCACCACCACTTCATTCAGCTGCAACGTATCGTACTGCGCCATTCCCCAAACAGACAAAAACAAAAACACCGAAAACGTGACAAATCTGCTCATTACTCATTCTTTACGCAACAAAATTAGACTTTATTGAATTTTCTACAAGAAAAAATGCTCAAAACCGGAAATAGATGAAGTAACTATCGATGAACGTTAAATCCTTCCATTATTCCAT
>CAYLJE010000014.1:0-15540 GCA_964383915.1 uncultured Rikenellaceae bacterium | reverse complement strand
ACCGGAAATAGATGAAGTAACTATCGATGAACGTTAAATCCTTCCATTATTCCATTATTCCATCATTCCATTATTTTTGTCTCAGATATTTTGAAATCCATGGCAAGTTTTTAATTTTAGTGTTTCAAATTATCTTTTTATTATGACCAGGGAAGAAGCAGGAAAACGGATCGGGAAGTTGCGGGAAGAGCTGAATAAACACAACTATTATTACTATGTATTATCCAGGCCGTTGATCAGTGATTTTGAATATGACACACTGATGCATGCGTTGATTGAGATGGAAAAGCGCTATCCGGAGTTTTATGACTCCAACTCCCCCAGCCAGCGGGTAGGCAATGACCTGAATAAAGAGTTTCAGCAGGCTGAGCATGCCTATCCGATGTTATCTCTGGGGAACACATACTCCCGGGAGGAAGTGATTGATTTTGACCACAGGATACGGAAAGAGGTACGCGAACCATTCTTTTATGTCTGCGAGCTGAAGTATGATGGCACAGCTATCAGCCTGATCTATGACCACGGCAGAATGGTTCAGGCAATTACCCGTGGCGACGGGGTACGTGGTGATGTTGTTACCGATAATATCAAGACCATCCGTTCCATTCCACTGGTTCTGCAAGGCGACAATTATCCGGCCCATTTCATCATACGCGGGGAAGTGTTCATGCCTTTTGAAGGATTTAACCGTCTCAATCAGGAACGCATCGGCCGGGGGGAGGACCCTTTTGCCAATCCCCGTAATGCGGCAGCAGGCACCTTAAAAATTCAGAACTCGTCACTGGTGGCTAAACGTCCTCTGGATTGTTTACTGTATTACCTGCTTGGAGAAGATCTTCCTACCGAATCTCATTATGAGAACCTGCAGGTGGCCCGGAGTTGGGGATTTAAGATCACCAAAGTAATGGAAAGGTATGATTCGCTGGAAGATATCTTCCATTTTATTGATCGTTGGGATGTACAACGGAAAGAGCTCCCCTTTGCCACCGACGGGGTTGTTATTAAAGTTGACTCGTTACAACTCCAGCAAAGACTGGGTAATACGGCCAAAAACCCTCGTTGGGCTATTGCATATAAATTTAAAGCCGAACAAGCCAAAGCAAAGCTGCTATCGGTAAGTTATCAGGTAGGACGCACCGGGGCCATTACACCCGTTGCCAACCTTACACCCGTCACCCTGGCCGGCACTGTGGTAAAAAGAGCTTCCCTGTATAATGCCGACCAGATCAAAACGTTGGATTTACATATCGGAGATACGGTCTATGTGGAAAAAGGCGGAGAGATTATCCCAAAAATTACCGGGGTGGACCTCTCGCAACGTCCCCGGGATAGTCAGCCTGTAGAATTTATCCATAACTGTCCGGCTTGCGGCACTCCCCTTGTCCGCAACGAAGGAGAAGCGGTGTATTATTGCCCGAATGAAGAGGATTGTCCTCCACAAATCAAGGGTAAAATTGAACATTTTATCAGCAGGAAAGCCATGAATATTGACGGATTGGGCGAAGAGACCATTGACCTTCTTTACAGGAAAGGTCTGGTGAAAGACATCACCAGCATGTATGACCTAAAACCCGAACAACTAAGTCCATTGGAAAGACTTGGCGAAAAATCTGCACTGAATATTATCGAAGGTATTGAAAAAAGCAAACAGGTTCCTTTTGAACGGGTTCTCTTTGCCCTGGGCATTCGTTTTGTGGGCGAGACCGTTGCCAAAATACTGGCCAAACGTTTTAAATCCATCGATGCCCTGTCACTGGCATCTTATGAGGATCTTATCCACACACAAGAAATAGGGGAAAAAATCGCCCAAAGCATTATTGAGTATTTCAAAAAACACAAAAACCTGGAGATCATCCGGAAACTGAAAGAAAAAGGTGTTACCCTGGAGATGAAACAGAAAGAAACAGAGGCGAAGAGTCCCCAATCGCTGGCAGAAATGACTTTTGTGGTATCAGGTGTCTTTGAGCACTTTTCAAGAGACGGAATCAAAGAAACCATTGAAAAATACGGAGGGAAGGTCTCCAGCTCCCTGTCTTCCAAAACAAACTTTCTCGTTGCCGGCGATAGACCGGGACCGAATAAACTTGATAAAGCCAACAAACTGGGCATCCGGATTATCAGCGAAGAAGCTTTTATGAAAATGATTGGGGGAAAAGCCGGAGATGAGACGATGCGGCGAGGAAGCAATGAGGCATGGGAATAACAAGCTAAAAGTTTTTCCCGGATCAGATGGAAAAGGCTTTTGTTTTTTTTATCTTGCAGGCCAGTATGTTCAAAGCATTAAAAAGAAAAATAGGGTACTATCATATTTGGAAAAACCGTCGCCATCAGCGCCGGAAGAGGCAGGTTTTCAACCTGAAAACAGCCCGTGATATAGGGATCCTGTTTGATGCTACAAATCAGGAAAACTTCGATATCATCCATGATTTTTATCAAAATCTTAAAAAAAACAATATCCAGGTCCGCGTGCTGGGTTTTATTAATGAGAAAGATGTCCCCGGATATTACCTGTTTAAAACAGATTTTATCTTTTTCAGCCGGAAGACGATGAATTGGCTAAACATACCCGTTCGGGACGAGGTTGTTAAATTCATAAAATACCCTTTTGATATTTTAATTGACCTGACGATGAATGATCATTTTATTTTTGATTATATTACCGGTTCGTCTCCGGCCCGTTTCAAGGTAGGTCGTTATCGCAAGAAACATGTTTTTCCGGATATGATGATAAAACTCGATGATTCCCTTAATCTTGAGGATTTTGTTGAATTGGTAACCAATTATCTGGAAACAATTAACCGTCCGGAATTATCTCCTAACTTTTTAAATATATAAACCATGAAAGATCGTTTAAGAGGGTTAGGGGTAGCCTTGGTGACCCCTTTCCGAGAAGATGCAAGCATTGATTATAATGCTCTTTCCAGGTTACTGGATCATGTGACCAAAGGAGGTGTAAATTACCTCGTTGTGCTGGGGACTACTGGAGAATCAGTCACACTGAACGAGGACGAAAGAAAAGCCGTTGTGGAATTTATTATTGCACACACACGACCTCATTTCCCGATTATCGTCGGTATCGGAGGGAACAACACACAACATGTTATTGAACAGATAGACGGTTTTAATTTTGACGATATTGACGGCATATTATCCGTAGCTCCTTATTACAACAAACCTACCCGGGGGGGGCTTTTTGAACATTACAGGAGCATTGCCGCCGCATCTCCTGTGCCTGTCATTTTATATAATGTGCCGGGTCGTACGGGGGTTAACATCCCGGCTGAAACCACGTTGGAACTGGCACATGCTGTTCAAAACATCGTCGCTATCAAAGAGGCTTCGGGGAATCTGAACCAGATTATCCGCATTGCCAAAGACAAGCCTGAAGATTTTCTGATCATCTCGGGAGATGATGCCCTGACTCTTCCGATCATGTCGGTAGGCGGATCAGGGGTTATCTCCGTAGCTGCCAATGCCTATCCCCGACCGTTCCGTCAGATTATTGATACAGCTCTGTCAGGAGATTATCCGAAAGCATCTTCTATTCATTATCGTTTTGCCCGTATGATTGATCTGCTTTTTGCCGACGGTAATCCCGGAGGAATAAAAGCCGTTTTAAGCGAAATGGGTCTCATCGAAAATTATCTCCGGCTACCGTTGGTCCCTGTGCGCGAGGATATTCAAAAACATATCCGGTCAGAGATGAAAAAGATTTAATATCTAGAGGTTCACATTTTTCACATTCTGTTTCTGGAAATAATTTTGTAACTGTTCCGGGTTTAATGGCGGAGCGCCGGGGCGTCCATGGCAATTTTTATATTTCTTCCCGCTGCCACAGGGACAAGGGTCATTCCTTCCGATTTTCTTACCCACATGAACAGGCTGAGGCTTTGATGTCTGTCCGGAAGCCACCGTATCCGTATTCCCTGAATAAGAAGGAGTCTCGGTTTTGGACATACTCATCCGACTCATATCCAAACGTTTCTGCTGTCTTGCCTCATGAACTTCACTGGCATCCTGAATAGGGATCTGCCCTTTCATCAGGGTAGCGATGACCGTTTTATTAATATCGATGACCATATCGCTGAAAAGATTAAACGATTCCAGCTTATAAATCAACAGGGGGTCTTTTTGTTCATAAGTAGCATTCTGCACAGATTGTTTCAGGTCATCCATTTCACGCAGGTGCTCTTTCCATGCTTCATCAATGGAAGCCAGGATCACTGTTTTTTCATAAGACCGTACCAGCTCACGTCCTTCTGACTCCGAGGCTTTTTTCAGGTTGGTGATCACCTGGTAAATCCTGGTACCGTCGGTCACAGGGACCACAATATTTTCATACAGATGTGACTGGTTCTCATAGACATCCTTAATTACAGGAAAAGCCTGACGTGCAATGCTTTCTTCCTTCCGCTTATAGGTATCTATTACCAGTTTATTAAGTTCCTCCACGATTTCACGACCATCCAGTTTTTGAAAATCATCTTCACTGACAGGAGCTTCTACGGAAAAAATACGCAACAATTCAAAATTAAACCCTTCATAATCTCCGGCAGGATGATAGGTCTCAACGAAACTTTCCGTTACATCCCACATCATATTGGCAATATCCACATCGAGTCTTTCGCCATACAGGGCATGTTTTCGTCTTTTAT
This sequence comes from uncultured Rikenellaceae bacterium, assembly GCA_964383915.1. GTDB lineage: Bacteria > Bacteroidota > Bacteroidia > Bacteroidales > VadinHA17 > DRPN01. The sequence continues at coordinate 10,885 of CAYLJE010000014.1, read as the reverse complement.
ATATTACTTCCCGCTGGGAGTTCATCACGTCATCATATTCAAGGAGCCGTTTACGTATCCCGAAGTTATTCTCTTCCACTTTTTTCTGGGCTCTTTCAATAGATTTGGTGATCATCGCATGCTGGATCACCTCTCCCTCTTTCAGCCCGAGACGGTCCATCATGCCGGCGATACGTTCAGATCCAAACACACGCATCAGGTTATCCTCGAGAGAGACAAAGAACTGTGATGTTCCCGGGTCACCCTGACGTCCGGCACGACCACGCAACTGCCGGTCCACACGTCGGGACTCATGTCTTTCCGTCCCGACAATTGCCAGGCCTCCGGCTTGTCTAACTTCCCCGGTCAGTTTAATATCCGTGCCCCGGCCGGCCATGTTCGTAGCAATCGTCACCACCCCCTTTCGTCCGGCTTGTGCAACGACCTCTGCTTCCCGTTGATGTAATTTGGCATTCAGCACATTGTGTTTAAGTCCTTTCAGTTTGAGCATCCGGCTTAACAATTCCGATACCTCAACCGAAGTGGTACCTACCAATACAGGCCTGCCGGCTTTCACCAACTGTGTAATTTCATCAATAACGGCGTTGTATTTCTCCCGTTTTGTTTTATAAACAAGGTCCTCATAATCTTTTCTTATCACCGGCACATTGGTTGGGATCACCACCACATCCAGTTTATAGATGTCCCAAAATTCACCTGCTTCGGTCTCAGCCGTTCCCGTCATCCCGGCCAGTTTGTGATACATCCTGAAATAGTTCTGCAGAGTAATGGTAGCAAAAGTCTGGGTAGCACCCTCTATTTTTACATTTTCCTTAGCTTCGATAGCCTGATGCAGTCCTTCGGAATAACGGCGTCCTTCCATAATACGTCCGGTCTGTTCATCTACAATCTTTACCTTATTATCAATAACCACATATTCCACATCCAGTTCAAAGAGGGTATAAGCCTTAAGCAACTGATTCATGGTGTGCACGCGTTCCGATTTTACAGCAAAGTCCTGGAGCAGCTTATCCTTGGCTTTCATTTTTTCTTCCGGCTTTCTATCCGATTTCTCAATCTCTGCCATCTCGGCCCCCACATCAGGCAACACAAAAAATGAAACATCTTCGGAAGAAGTAGATAACAGATCCAGTCCTTTGTCGGTCAGCTCAATGGTATTTTGTTGCTCATCAATGATAAAATACAACTCATCGGTGACCTTATACATTTCCTTGCTGTTATTCTGCATGTAAAAGTTCTCTGTCTTATGCATCAGGGCTTTGTTCCCCTCTTCGCTCAGGATTTTGATCAGGGGTTTATTTTTAGGGAGACCCTTATGGGCCCGTAGTAAAAACAATCCGGCATTATTGTTATCCCCGTCTTTCAGTGCTTTACGTGCCTCAACCAATATTCCTTTCACCAGTTTTCGCTGTGCATCAACCAGCTTAATTACCTTGGGTTTCAGCTCATCAAACTGGCTGGTATCACTTTTTTCGGTAGGCCCCGAAATAATCAACGGAGTACGGGCATCATCAATCAGTACCGAGTCCACCTCATCGACAATAGAATAATGAGGTTTTCTCTGAACCAGATCTTCCGGGTTGATTGACATGTTATCCCGTAGATAATCAAAGCCGAATTCATTATTTGTACCATAAGTGATGTCAGCATTATACGCATTTCTTCTTTCCTTTGAATTGGGCTGGTGCTTATCAATGCAATCAACAGAAAAACCGTGAAACTCCAAGATCGGCCCCATCCACTCAGCGTCTCTTTTGGCCAAATAATCATTCACTGTCACCAGATGTACCCCTTTTCCGGCCAGAGCATTCAAAAAAACCGGCAGTGTAGCCACCAATGTTTTCCCTTCCCCGGTGGCCATCTCAGCTATCTTCCCCTCATGTAACACCACTCCGCCAATCAACTGAACATCATAGTGTATCATATCCCACGTGATCTCATTGCCACCGGCCAGCCAATGGTTCTGGTAAATCGCCTTGTCCCCTTTTATCTTAACAAAATCTTTTGTCACAGCCAGATTACGGTCAAAATCGTTGGCAGTAACTTCGATGATTTCATTTTCCTTGAAACGTCGTGCCGTATCTTTGACAATGGCAAAAGCCCGGGGTAGGTTCTCCTGAAGAACCACTTCTATTTTCTTATCCAGCTCTTTTTCTTCCTTATCAATTTCCTGGTATAATTCTTCTTTTTCATTTACCGGCGTGCTCTCGGATTCTGCTTTTTGACGAAGTTTATCAATGACTTTTTCCTCATCTTTTATTTGATGTCGAATATCTTTTTTTAAGTCCGCCGATTTTTTTCTGAGTTCATCATGGGTAAGAGACTGCAGCTTTTCATATTCCTCTTTGATTTTTTCAACGACCGGATGGATTTCCTTGATGTCATGTTCAGACTTACTACCGAATAATTTTTTCAGAACTATATTTAATATACTCATATTTTTTCTTCTTATCTAACGTATAAATATAAATAGCTTACAAAGATAACGTTTTCCACTGACAATTATTTACTAAGATTTCGTTTTTCAATAAAGATATCCTCCTTCAGGTAAAAACCCGGATAATTCAACCGGGCATCCCATTCATTTTTTTATCTTTGCAATAATCATTCTTTACATCTTATCTTAATGAAGAGAATTGCAACTGTTTTTCTATTGATTTTCCTTTCGTTTTCAATATATGGGCAGCCCTGGTTACGTTACCTGTCGTCAACAAAATCAGGGAACAATGTGGATAAATACCTGTCACTGAAGAAAGCTTTTAAAACATACTGGAACGATCGGGAACCGGTCCATGGAGATGGCTATAAACCATTCGCTCGATGGGAATGGATGGTGGATCAACGAATAACGTCCACTGATTATATTAAATCACAAACTTTATGGAATGAAATACTCAAGAAGGAAGAAGCTCGTAAAAATGCAGATGCACTCGGTGACTGGCATTTTATCGGGCCCGAAAACCCTCCCACAGATATTAATACAGGACAAATTATCGGCGCAGGAAGAATCGATTGTATAGCTTTTCATCCTTCCGACACCAACACTTTTTGGATTGGAGCTCCTACCGGTGGCCTCTGGAAGACCACGGATGGGGGCAAAACATGGACGCCGCTCACTGATTTTCTCGCCAGTATAGGTATCTCAGACATCGCTGTAGATCCCAGGCATCCCGATACGCTTTTCATTGCCACCGGTGACCGGGATGCAGGAGAAATTTATTCAGCAGGTGTTCTGAAAACATATGACGGAGGCCGGACATGGATGACCACAGGACTTAATTTTACCCAGGCTGGCAGCTACAATGTAAACCGCCTTCTCATGCGTCCGGACAAGCCCGACACTATGATAGCCGCTACCAACAATGGGATTTATTTCATCACAGACCAGGGTATGCATACTTCACTGGTCAAAACAGGCAACTTCAAAGATATGGCGTTTATGCCGGGAAATCCGGATATCATATATGCTGCCTCATACTTTTCACACTCCCATGGGGATGACACTGCTTCCATATACCGTTCGGATGACGGGGGATTATCTTTTCATGAGATAAGTGAAGGGATTAAAGCCTCAAATATTGTCCGTATTAAGCTGGCTGTCACTCCTGCACGACCCTCGTTGGTGTTGGCTTTGTGTGCTGATAAAGCAAATGGCAAACTCTACGCTATCTATCGTTCAATGGATAAAGGAGATCATTGGACCCGACTGCTTGCAGGCAGCACAAAGAATCTTCTGGGAAATGCTGCCGACGGCTCCGGCACAGATGGCCAGGGATGGTATGATCTGGCACTGGCTATGCCCCCGGGGAATTATTCCGAGATCTATGTAGGAGGAATAAATATCTGGAAAACAAATGACGGCGGCGGGTCATGGCATCTTACCACCTGGGGCTATCCGGAAAACAATAATGCAGATGCTCCATATATCCATGTGGATCAGCACATACTCGCCTTTCAGCCTGGCACTCATGCCTTGTATGCCGGAAATGACGGAGGGTTATTTCGCAGCAACGATAAAGGAAATACCTGGACAAATCTTAGTGACGGATTGGAAATCCTTCAGATTTACCGGATCGGCTCTTCGGCAACAAAAAGAAACCTTGTTTTGATGGGAAGTCAGGATAACAGCAGCATCATGTGGAGAGACACCTCATGGAATGTTCTGATCGGAGGCGACGGCATGGAGTGTATGGTAGATTATGCTGATACCAATACGTTGTATGCTTCTTCGCAATATGGCAATATCGCACGATCTACGAACGGAGGACAAAGCTTTAAAAGCATCAAACCCGCCAATGCCGGAAAGGGAGCGTGGGTAACCCCTTACCTGATGTTTCCGGATGATCATAAATCCCTGTTAGCCGGATATGCTGAAATCTATAAATCAAATAACCAGGGGTCTGACTGGACCCCTCTTACTGATAAATTATCTATTAATAAAACTTTCACCGTATTGGCTATCTCCTCTTTCAATCCGGATTATATTTACGCATCAACCGGATCCAATTTATGGCGTTCTTCCGATGGGGGACAAAACTGGGCCAACATCAGAAACGGCTTGCCGGATGGAACAATCACCGGTCTGGCTATTGCCCGGTATGATCCTCAAAAAATCTGGGTCACTTTATCCAACTACCTTAAATCTCAGAAAGTCTATGTTTCGGGTGATGGTGGAAACCTTTGGCATAATTACTCAGAAGGACTGCCCAATATTCCTGTAAACTGTATCGTTTATCAGAACAACTCTAATTCAGCCCTTTATGTAGGGACTGATATGGGGGTATATTTCCGGGATAAAAATATGAGTGTATGGAAAGATTTCGGTAAAAACCTGCCAAATGTGATCGTTAATGAACTGGGGATTTACTATCCTGACAGTTTGTTACGCGCAGGCACTTATGGAAGGGGTTTGTGGGAAAGTAAACTTTATTACCCCCGGACCCCCTCATTGTATGCTGAATTTTCCAGCGATAAGGCTAAATCCTGCGTCCAGGGTAATTTTACCTTTTATAACCGGTATCCGGGGAAATTGGACAGTCTGCTCTGGTCCTTCGGTCCGGATGGGAATCCACCCGTAGTAAAAAACCAGGATACGGTGCAGGTCACGTTCCCGACAAAAGGGGCCAAGGATGTTTCTTTGATTGTCTATCTGAACGGACTGTCAGACAGTTTGTTCCGCACAAGCTATGTATATGCAGACACCTCCATCAATATACAAATTAGTACCAATTATATAAATTACTACTGGCGGGGTCATGATGCTGTTCTGACAGCGAAAGGTGCCGATACATACACCTGGATCTCCACTCCCGGTCAGGACACCTTATACGGAAAGCAGCTCTCCGTCATGCCCGATTCGGATATCGTTTACAACGTGTATGCCCGCCAGGGGGTCTGTAGAGACACTGATTCCATAAGTATTAAAGTGTGGCCCAATGATCTGATAAAATACGCCTTACCGCTTGAGTATGGTGAAAATGGTCCGTTCATCAACTATGAAGCCTCCGTTGAAAACAATGAACCGCAACCACCTGCCGGCGATTGTAATACCGACAGTACCTGGTGTGATGAATTTAGTACCGGAAAAGATTATCTGGCTCATTCTGTCTGGTTTGTTTTTACCGGGCCAGCCGACGGCATAGTCTCTCTTGACACAAAGGGTTTTGATGATCAGATTGCCGTTTACAGTTCACCCTCCGCCGACAGCCTGTTGGCAGGAAACTACAAGCTGCTATATGCCAATGATGATTATCATGGGGCAGATTCAAGCTATGCAGCAGCCGCAAAAGAACTCACCGGGCTATCCGAAGGAGATACCTATTGGGTACAGATAGACGGAAGCGGTGGAAATAAAGAAGGAACTTTTTATATTTACTTATATGGCTCTCCGCTGGATGTTCCCATGTTCGTACAATCTGAAAAAGAAAAGACATTTGTCGTATATCCCAACCCCAATGCCGGCGCATTTACCTTATTGTTTAAAAAAAATATGCAGGAAAACAGCCTGTTAAAAATATTCTCTACAGATGGCAAGAAGGTTTATCAGCGCTTGCTTCCACAGATAACCGCCGGAGAAACCATCTCACTTTCTTTGAGCATCCGGCAAAAAGGGTTATTTTTCATTCAGATCACCACACCTGATCATATTTATACCGGAAGAATGATTGTGTGGTAGTAGTCTAAATAAAAGATTAAAGAGCCCCGCCCGAACGTAACCGTTCGTTACGGGCAGGCAAGAACCAGGAGACAAGACGTCGATATTCATGGTCAGGTTTTAAAAAATTACTATTTTTCTATCCTGGGGCAGATGCAACATTTATATCATTAAAACGTCTTTAATGCGGAAAATGAGTACTGCGGAAAAAATATATACGAATATCCACCAGGAACTTATTGAACGCTGTCGTGGTGGCGACAGGCAGGCTCAGTTTCAGTTATATATTTTATACTATAAGGCCATGTATAATACCAGCTTACGAATTGTAAACCATCCCCAGGAAGCCGAAGACATCATGCAGGAAGCTTTTCTCTCTGCTTTTGAAAAGATCAACAGCTACCGGGAGGAAGTTAGTTTTGGGGCCTGGCTGAAAAAAATAGTCATAAATAAGTCACTGGACAGCTTGCGAAAGAAGCATATGGAGTTTGAATACCTGGATGCTGACACGTTAAAAGATACTGAAGAGCAATCTGACCCGGAAGAACCGGCATATGACACCGAATCTGTCAGAAAAGCAATGGAAAAACTTCCGGCGGGATACCGGACCATTCTCTCTTTGCATCTCTTTGAAGGATATGATCATGAAGAAATCGCCGGGATCATGGGTATTAGTAATGCTACTTCCCGGTCTCAATACTCCCGGGCACGTCGAAAATTAAAGGAATTATTAAAAAAATGAGCCATGGATAAACTGAAAAGATATATTCAAACACATCTGGAAGATTTCGAGGTAGATGCCCCGGCAGGACATCGTAAACAGTTTCGTAAAAAACTGAGTCATCATCGCACAGGAACTCTTTTTGCCCGTACAAAACCTTTTATGAAAATAGCAGCTATTGCTGTTCTGGTCATCATTTCAGGCATGTGGATTCTTGAACATAGTGGGGTGATCCGGGGAACACAGCGCTTTAGTGATCAGCAGATTACAGAATATAAAGAAGCAGAAAATTATTACCTTATGCAAGTCAACCAAAAATACACCCAACTAAAGCATATGCAATTTATCGGGGACAGCCTGCAGAAAAATATCCTTTTTAAAGAACTTTCAGGGATGGATTCTGTTTATTACGATCTTCAAAAAGACCTAAAGATGAACCCCGGAGATGACCGTATCTTACAGGCTATGGTTGAATACTATCAAACCAAACTCGATGCGCTGAACACCATTATACATCAGCTTTCTCAAATTCAGAACTCAAAACAAACAGGCCATGAAAAAACAAGTCTTTAAAAAAACAGTCTTCTTCCTTTTCTTTCTTTTGCCGATTTCCTCCCTGTTACTGGCCCTTCCTCCGGATGAAATATTAAAGAAATATCACAAAGAATACCCGGCCAATAATAAGACTGTTCTGACGGTACAAAATAAATACGGAGATGTCAATCTGGAAAACTGGGATATGGATTCCGTTGCCATTGATGTCACCATCACAGTGGATTATCCTAACCGTGAAAAAGCACAACGATTACTTGGTTACCTGGAAGTTAATTTTTCTTCCACAGAAAACAAAATCAATGCAGTTACAATGATTGACAAACAGTTTTCACGTCTTAGCAGAGGATTCTGGAGCTCAGAAAAAAAATTCAGCATTGATTATACCATTCATGCTCCGGCCTATCTGAATTATCACCTTATTAACAAATATGGAGATGCCTTCATCAATGAATTAAGCGGGCAGGCTATCATTGAAATAAGCTATGGACATATAATAATCAATAAGCTATACAGGGGAAACCTAAAACCTTTAAATAATATCATGCTGGCCTATTCAAAAGGGAGCATTGACACTGCCGGTTGGCTGATGTTGGATCTAAAATACTCCCGGCTGGAAATAAGCAAAGCCAAAGCTATTGCCGGAGAAACAAAATATTCAAAATTATATACGGATGAATGCAGTTCTGTTGTTCTTGAATCCAAATATGACACTTACCGTTTTGGGAAGCTGAATAACCTAATTCTTGAAGCCGGATATGGCAACATAAAAGTCAGTGAAGTGAGAAAGAAAGTTTCCCTCGAAACAAAATATACCGGTGTAACCATCGATAATATCCCTGCAGGGTTCACTTCTATTGATGTAGATAACGGGTATGGTGGAATCAGGTTAGGCATTGCATCCGGGGCATCTTATCTTTTGAAAGGCAGTACTTCTTATTGTAAAATTGGTTATCCGGAATCCCAAAGGGTTAACAAGATCGTAAAAAACAACTCGTGGGAAGTAAACGGGACCATTGGTAACCATAAAAATACCCGGTCCACGGTAAATATCAAATCAAGATACGGCTCGGTCATATTAACAAAATAATTAGTTATAGTCTATATATATGGATAACCGATTATTTACAAAAAGCATTCTGATCAGGAAATAGGTATTTAAATAGGTGTTTAAATAGGTGTTTAAATACCTATTTTTGCAAAAACATTTTTGTGGGAGATTAGATAATATTTTTTCTCGACATTCCATTTCTATTCGGTGCGCTCATGAGATTGTTCACTTCGTTCGCTAAGTTCCATCATTTCATTCTTCCACTGCTACCTGCCGGATGTTTCCCATGTTTTTCCATCCTCGCGTATATGCCAGTAAATATTCTTTTCCATCCCCGGGAAGGTGATCTCATACAGATGATCCGTAACCTGCAGGACGGGCATGGTCCCAAATCTGTCAAATACCGAAGGATCGACCTTCAGTTCTTCCAGTGATCCGGAATAGGCTCCATTTTTATTAAAATATCTCTTTTCTTTATAGTAAAGGTTACGCAGGATCCATTTCACCTGTTCATCCGGAGGCATCTCAAATATATCTTTTCCTGCGCCGGCAATCCTATCTGAAAACAGCAGGAACCCCCATGTCTCCGGTGCGTGCATATTGATAATCCCCTGAGGAGACCATACCCAGTTATCCTCAGGCAGTCTTTGACCTTTTGCATCTTTTCTCACCACATACCTATGATTTACGACCTTTGTCTGCCATTCAACCCTTGAAAAATTTATCCTCCAGAAATCCCCCGGACCGGGAGCTTTCTGTTGTGTATTACATTCTCTCAGAATATTCCAGGGCATGGCAATTTCCAGTGTCCATTTTTTATCCCTGTCCCCCGGATGGTTTATAGTACCGTAAATATGTGTTGCTCTTTTAAGTCCATGGATATCCCAACCGTTGATAGGTGGTCCGCCATCACGATAAGGTTTTGCCAGCAAGAGGTCCCACCAGGCAGCAAAAGCATTCATTTCGTATTCATAGTATAAATGAGTGTCCCCGTCAGGATCAATAAACACTTCAAAATCATTATCATAAAAGATTACAGTATCCCGTTGGTGCAGGGTAGCCCATATATCAGGTTCTTCCAGTTCTGCAGCGATATATAAATAATCATCATCCCACAACATTTTAACGCGAGTAGTATATCTGGGAGCCGGTTTCAGGGACCCCTCAATATCCATAAAATACTCTGTCCACAATGCATTTCCCCATTCTTTCTCATCTAGTATCCCGTCTATATGCAACTTACGGGGGGTGCGGTAACAAATATAATGGCGGGGAGCGAAAGGTATTTTCAATTCATAAAATGAATCTTCTGCTTCTGATTTAATTTTTCCTACCCCTGGTTTTTTCCCGCCACAAGCGGACACTATAAAAATAAAAATCATGCTCCAAAGGATACTCACTGTTGTTTTCATGTGTTAGAATTTTGGTTGAAAATATACATGATCGTTTCATTTTAGATTGTATTCATTTAATTGTATTCATTTATTTGACCAACAGGTTTTCCCAATGTTTTTCCTGCATACTTCTATAACTAAACAAGCAGATACCCTGTGCGCCTCCGTTTTCAGCATAGTCCACAGCCAGCGACAGTTTCTCGGGCGGGATAGCCGGTATGAACAAACCGCTGTATAAAGGAAATTTACCCTGCAGCGCCTTTTCTCCTTCCCGTGTAGCCAACTCCAGCCATTCAATATCTTTCTCGTAGAAGCTATGGTACATCATAGGAAAAACAGCGTCCAGGTCCCATTTCGTCCATTCCTGCCGGACCAGTTTTTTTGCGATGGCAGGGGTAGGAAATACCGCCGCCGACAATTTTTTACCTTTTCTTTCCACAACCTGTTTCAGATGATTCACCAGATTGGTTACGCTGTCATATCTAAACTGCAGCCACGCCTGGTTGGCTGAAGGATCCTTCAGATGCAAGGGGTCCACACCCTCCTGATCATGGAATTTACGGCGGCAATCATCACAATAGCAATAATCATACTGAGCATATTCCTTATCCTGGACGATATGATACTTCTTCCACAGGGAAACAGGCAGAATCACATCGGGATAGCGTATATAATCAAGATGAATCCCGTCGAGATTTTTTATTGAGGCCAATTCTTCCACACGCTGTGTAAGAAAATCAACTACTTCCGGTTTATTCGGACATAACCATTTATAATAACTCACATAAGGAGGATGGTCAACTATTGATTTCCCTTCCCCTGAAACCATATACCAGTCCGGATGTTGTTTGACGATTTCTTTTTCCGGGACCATCAGTGAAACCATCCAGGCATGGATTTCCAATTTCAGTTTATGTGCTATGGCTGCTGCAGCTTCAATGGTTTTCTTATTTCCCTGCAGATGAACGCCTTCAAAGCCGGCCTGTTTAAGTTTCCGCAGGTCTTTGTGTATT
>CAYLJE010000013.1:0-33648 GCA_964383915.1 uncultured Rikenellaceae bacterium | reverse complement strand
GTTAAATAAATATAGGTTCTTTTTTGTATTGTATTTTCAGAAATGCCCAGATGGCAGGTCCGAGCATTGAGAAATGGTCCGGTGGACCATTTTAGCGAGGGGCCCGCTTGCAGGGGGGTCAATTCCGCCATCTGGCGTTAAATAAATATAGGTTCTTTTTTGTATTGTATTTTCAGAAATGCCCAGATGGCGGAATTGGTAGACGCGCTAGTTTCAGGGACTAGTGCTCGCAAGAGCGTGCAGGTTCGAGTCCTGTTCTGGGCACCAAGGGAAGGATCAGGGATAATTGATCAATAATGAACATAGATTGTTGAACCATTCGACTTTCAACGATCAATCTTCGACCTTCTGAACGCCCAGGTGGCGGAACTGGTAGACGCGCCAGGTTGAGGGCCTGGTGGCCGCTTTTAGGCCGTGCAAGTTCGATTCTTGTCCTGGGCACAAAAAGAATGACAAACGATGATCGGTGCCTTCCCTCTTTCCTCCTCTCTCTCTTCACCCTCCAACCTCACCAACTGTATTGGGGAAGTTTGGTCTTTTTCGTACATTTGACAGGATCATTCATCCCGGACATGAAAAAGATTCTGTTGATCTTGTTGGGTTGTTTTTGGTTTTCGTTCCTGCTTTTTTCACAAAGCACAGGTATGGTTACCGGCTTTGTTACTGACTCATCAACCAGGCAACCACTGTCGGGGGCTACTATTTTCATTAATGAACATACGGGGGTAACGACCGACCAGTCCGGTGCCTATTTTTTTAAACTAACAGCCGGGAGGCATATATTGTTTGTTCGTTTTATAGGCTACCGGCCGGTTTCGCGCGAAATATACCTCTCACCCGGAGATACCCTGCAAGTTAACTTCAGGATGATTGTTTCAAAGGAGATCCTTAATGAGATTGTGATAAGTGCAGAAAAATTTTCCCAAGAACTATCGGAGGTAAATGTTTCCATGTCTGTTCTAAAACCCAGAGAGATTATGCTGGAGAATGCTGTTTCGCTGGACGAGATTCTGAATAAAATGTCCGGCATAAATATTCTGGATGGACAACCCAGTATCCGGGGAGGCAGTGGGTTCAGTTACGGTGCAGGCAGCCGTGTCCTGGTGGTTGCAGATGGTCTCCCATTGATGGCAGGTGATGCCGGTGATGTAAAATGGGATTTCTTGCCCCTGGAAACACTTGCTAAAGTAGAGATTATCAAAGGAGCCTCTTCTGTCTTGTATGGTTCTTCTGCACTGAACGGAGTCATTAACTTACGTACCAGAGAACCCGGGCCTAAGCCGGAAAGTATGGTACAACTTTATTCCGGTCTCTATTTATCCCCGCGACGGAAGGAGATAGTATGGTGGACCTCTCCGCGGTGGTTCGGCGGCATCTCTTTTTCCCATGCAAGAAAAGCAGGAAACCTTGATCTGGTGACCGGAGGCAATATGTTACAGAATACAGGATACCGTGAGAATGAATATCAGAAACATGCCCGCCTGAACCTGAATATACGTTATACTTCTAAATCTGTTAAGGGTTTGTCTTACGGAGTGAATACCAACGGGATGTTAGTCAACAAAAGTGATTTCCTGCTCTGGCAGAATGCCGATTCTGGGGCCTACAGGCAAAACCTTGCCGGTACCTCGCCCTATCATGGTTTCCGGCTTACCCTGGATCCTTATCTTCACTATCACACCCCCGGGGGAGGCCTTCATATTCTAAATACACGGTATTTTGCCGCCGCCAATAATATGGAGGATAACCCTGATAAAAACAATCATTTTAATCTTTTCCTGGGAGAATACAGGTATCAAAAAGAATTTACATCCAGGCTGCACCTCACGGCGGGACTGTCTGAAAACTACGGAGTTGTTCATGCCGGACTCTATGGTAGCCACCGCCGTAACGAAACAGCTCTTTATTCCCAAATACACGGAACTCTGGGTACCAGGTTAAAATACACATTGGGAGGCCGCTGGGAAACGTATCGTCTGGATTCCCTCATCAACAATGCCCCCCCTGTTTTTCGTGCAGGCATTAACTACCGGCTTTTAACGTACACGCACATGCGGGTCTCTGCCGGCCAGGGGTACCGATTCCCTTCCGTAGCTGAAAAATATACTTCCACCAGCGTAGGCGCACTGCATATTTTCCCCAATCCCTCCCTCCTCCCCGAACGGGGCTGGAGTGCAGAAGCTGGTATTATGCAAGGCTTCAGGATCGGCTTATGGAGTGGTTATACAGACATCTCCCTGTTCAGAAATGAATACCGGAACATGATTGAATTCACCTTTGGTTTGTATCTCCCCGACAGTGTCCGGATCCCTACTTTTGATTACGTAGGCTTTAAAGCACTGAATGTAGGACATGCCCGTATTACCGGCGTTGAAATCCTGACGCATCTGGAAAAAAATACGGGGAATCTTAAGATTCAATTACAGGGAGGATACACCTATTTGAACCCGTTGGACCTAAATATTCAAAAAAACGATTCGGTCAGCAATATCCTGAAATACAGATTCCGGCACAGTGTCAAAGGGAGTGCAGATCTTAGCCGGAAAAGCTGGACTACCGGGATCACTTTTGTCTACCGTAGTTTTATGGAACGGGTGGATTCTGTTTTTACCGATCCGCTTTTCGGAAATCTGTTACTCCCCGGTTATCCCGCATACAGGCAAAATCATCATCAGGGAACCTGGGTTTTTGACTATCGTCTGGGCTGCCAGGTATCCTCCGCAATAAAACTTTCAGTTATCTGTAAAAATCTGTTTAACCGGGAATATATCGGGCGCCCGGGAGACATACGTCCCCCGCGAAACATCACCCTGCAACTGTTATTGAGATTATAAAAAGACTATCTTAGTTTCACCAGTTTTCCGGCAATCTGTTTCCTTTTTATAGCAACAGTATATGGATAAACGCCGGGAGCAAGCTCTCTTCCGGAAAACATAAAATAATTTTCTCCGGGTTTTCCGGTAACCGTTTCCTGATAGATCATTTTCCCGGCAAGGTCAAAAACGGCCAATTCCGTCTTTTGCGGATTACGCATGAAGAAACCGATTTTCGTAAACGTACGAAAAGGATTGGGATGACCTGTTATCAGTGAAAAATCATCTGACATGGTTTCCGGCAGGTAGGATGACAGGGATACGGTAATAAACATGGAAGTAGTATCATGCTGAGCCCCCAGCGCAATGGAACTATTTCCCCATGGAATATAAGGGATCACAGATATATCCAGATAAAACGTTCCCGTATCGGTAGGGGTCCCGCTTAAGAGGACACAGTAGATCGAGTCGGGATAAAATGTTTTTGTCTCACTGGAATAGGTAATTCCGGGAGGAAGATTCGTGATCGTATCCAGCACTATTTTCAGAATCTTTGTCCCGGTTGTCCCGGTTGTTCCGAGGAACGCAGAATCAGGGGCAACAATGGTTACCGGCTGAGAATAGTTTTCTCCGACGATTGCCCCGGCCAGGGTATCCGGACATATCTGACCAGGGGCTTCCACATCAATGCAATTGGTATCAGGAATACACTGGGCAGCTACTATCACAGATATCCCGAATAAGATACTGATAAATGATAACCGTTTCATAAACTGATTTTTTGGTTTATTTTAAAGGTATAAATACATAATCATATCCCCAAGAATTTTTATATCAGAAAAACAAAGAAAGCGTACTGCTTTCTATTGCTTCAGATAAAGTACTTTCTTCCTTTTTTCCTCGATATCTTTAAGTTCCTTATCCAGCTTATCTTTTTCCCGGCTTAGATTTTTCAATCCCTTGCGGGCTTCAAGAAGCTGTGCAAAAGGGTTCAAAGACTTTAACCATATTTTCAGCCTGCCGCCCATCAGTCTAATACTTTATTCCTCACAAGGTTACAAATAATTCTTAAATTTACCAAGCACAAAAGTAAACAATAACGGAACCCGTTTTAAAAGACAGGATAATTAGGAAAATACAATCCTTCAGTTACTTCCCCGACAATCCGGATCGTTTTCTTCAGAATCACTCAGAAAAATACTTTTTTTTAATAAAATAAATTTTGTCATTAGGGAAATTATCACTATTTTAAGCTATTGTTTTGTTCTAACATGTTACCCGGATTTTATTGTTTTACCTAAAAGAGATGTGCTATGAGCAAACAAACAGGAATATGGCTGGACAGTGAGAAAGCTTATGTCATCAGTCTTGCAAACGGAAAACCGGAAATTGAAAAAATTAATTCACCGGTGGAAACGCGGATACGGATTGAAGGTGAAAAAAAACATTACTCCCGTTTGGGAGGGATGGTTGTAAATCCACAAAAAAAAAGGACCAATCGTCAAAAACAACAATTAAAAAATTTCTATCACATGATTATTGAGCGGGTTAAGGATGCTGATGCCATTTATATTTTTGGCCCTTCGAATACACCCAAAGGCCTTTATAAAGAATTTTTACAAAACAAGCCGCTGGCCTCTAAAATTACAGGAATCGAAACGGAGGGGAAATTAACCCGTAACCAGATGGTTGCCAAAGTCAGACATGTTTTCTCTGAAAAAATGCTTTAGAATCATTAGAAAAATAAAAAAAATCTGAAGTCAGGATTCTTCCTGGTCTTTCCACAGATCGGGGCGTGATTTTCTTGTCTTATTCACAGCCTCTTCAAGACGCCAGTTCTCGATTTCCTTCTGATTTCCTGACAGCAGGATATCCGGAACTTTCCAGTTATTGAAGACTGCCGGACGCGTATAAACAGGAGGAGCAAGGAGATGATCCTGAAAAGAATCCGTTAATGCGGAGGTTTCATCATTTAAAACGCCCGGGATCAAACGGACAATGGTATCTGTAATAACAGCTGCTGCCAGCTCACCGGCAGAAAGAACATAATCCCCAATAGATATCTCCCTGGTAATCAAATGATCACGGATCCGCTGGTCAACACCTTTATAATGTCCGCAAAGAATCATAAGGTTTTTTAGTGTTGAAAGATAATTTGCTGTAGGTTGATGAAAGGATGCTCCGTCAGGTGTAACATAAATAATCTCATCATAACTTCTTTCCCTTTTCAATTTTTCCATAATTTTAAAGACAGGCTCAACCTTAACAACCATTCCTGCACCTCCGCCATAGGCATAATCATCCACACTCTTGTAATTATTGTCTGCATAGTCTCTCAGGGAGTGGATGCGAATATCCACAATCCCCTTGTTTCTGGCCCTCTGCACAATAGACTGGTTCAGGGGACTCTCCAGCATTTCCGGTATTACAGCAATAATATCTATCCGCATAAATCTTCAGTTTAAGTATGTTGCAAAATAAATCACCTTTTTTTACCTGTGGTATCTGATCCGATCTTTAACAAATCTGGTTTTATTTCCGGATTCTCCACCGGGATCCGCTCATACGCAGCTATCTCATCCAAACGGTCCCCGGTCATGTAATCTTTTAACAAATAATAATGTGCGAGACGATCGGGAAGGGTATATTTAATAAAAAACTGATCGGATTTACCAAAAATAGCATATCCGGAAGATTCTGATTCCACTTCCGGCATTTCTTTTCGAAAGAAATAACCCTTTTTCCCCGACAACTTCCGGAAATATTCATGGCGGTTTTCTCCTTTTTCTCCATAACTCTCAAACCTATTTCCCTCCCTTATAATTGCTACTATCTGTGGTTTTTCAACTATTTCATCTATGAATTTTCCGTAATTCATGAAATGTTGTTGCGTGATTTTCAGTTTCCAAAGCCCTTCAATTTGATCTAAACTGTCTTTGTGAGCATAAAAATACCTCATGAAAGCCTCCTGATTATGATAAGGAACCGAATCCTTTCCGGAAGAAACGGACCTATTATTAATATGCACACCGTAAAAGTTATTTCCGCCAGACTTATTCCCAACAATATCTATTTTATAAATCCCGGAACCCAAAGGTGGAAAATAAAGTTGATATATAATATCGTCGCTTTCTACGGGAACTACCTTGGTAGATTTAGGACAAATTGATATGTTCTTCGCCATCACCAGGTATTTCCTTTCATCTCTACCTGAAGGAGTAATATAATATCCTTTGCTAACACAAATCCATTCATTATTGTTACTATACGAAGTGGAGACAGATGTGACATTTTCAGGGGCATAATAAAAATCAATGATGGTAAAATCAGATGTGAGCTCAACTTTTTGCACTTCAATGCGCCGGGAGTTTTTCACCTGATCCACGTCAGGGAAAATAGTTACCTGATTATAAGCCGGCAATAGTATGGTTGTAAGCAGAAAAACGAGTACCGGGTATCTAAAATCTTTCATCACAGCATTCTTTTCGTTTGAAAATTAATAAAATTTTCTTTGACCGTAACAATTTACTTTACCTAACGTTTTTTTATTATAATTGCCGAGCAGAATTCAAACTGTTTCATGGAAGCTGTTTTATATATCGGCATTGCCCAATCCTTTTTTGCAGGACTGATGATTGCAACAAAAAAACCCCAGCGATTATCAGACAGGGTGATGGCTACGTGGCTTTTTATGATCTGTGCTGAAATGATTTTTTCTCTTGGAAAAGAATATTACCAGCAGTTACTGGCTTTTACCTTTATTCCTTTTACCTACGGGCCGCTTATGTATCTCTATGTTAAATTTCTTGTGTATGAAAAACCTCATTTTAAATGGAAATACTTGCTCCATTTTATTCCCTTTATCGTTTTTTTTGTACTCACCTTCGTTTACCGCCAGAAAGAAATTATTGAACTGAATCATTTCTTTACCCATGATAAATACTTTGTCCTTCGGATGATCTATGGCTTTTCTTTCATTATTTCAATAACTGTTTACAGCATTCTTTCATTTGTCCTTATAGGAAATCACCAGAAGAAAATCAAAGATTTATATTCTTTCACTTCGGATAGAATTACCCTGAATTGGTTAAAAATTGTCACGATCAGTTTTTCTGTTACCTACCTGGCTATGTTTATTGCCGGATCTTTTAATATCATCTCCGGAAAAGAATCCTATGATCCTTTGATTTTTTCTTACGTAGGATTGACACTCTTTTCTTTTGCTTTTAGTATCTACGGCTACAAACAGCAGGATATCTATAAATTTTACGGAATAGTGGACAGTGAATTGATAAACCACAATGGAAAAAACGGTTCAAATAACAAATATAAACGATCAGGTCTCCGGGAAGATAAAGCTGAAAAATATCTGAACCAACTGTTAAAACTTATGAAAGAAGAAAAACCTTATTTAAACGGAGAACTGTCCATCCTTGACCTAACGGCACGATTAAATATCCCCAGACATTATCTAACCCAGATACTCAATGAAAAACTACATAAAAACTTCTATGCATTTATTAACGAATACCGGGTTAAAGAAGTCATAAAAAGAATGAAAGACCCTGCATTCAAGCATTTTAAGCTTCTGGCCCTGGCACTGGAATCGGGCTTTAACTCCAAATCCTCTTTCAACAATATCTTCAAAAACTACACCGGTTATACTCCCTCTGAATACCGTGAGATAATAAAATCTTCTGAAAAAACAGAATAACCACTCTGTAAAAATCCATGGGAGGGTGAAAAAACAATCTACCTATTTAAATACCTATTAAAATAGGTTGTAATATAGATTCTTTTTTCTTGAGATCAACCACTTACTAAATAACTATAATAGCAACTCTTAATAATGCCTTCATATCAGATGACTATAAAACCGGAGCATAACATGTTTTATATTCCAAAAATCTGCTTCAAAGACTTCAGACCCGAACAACTGGCCGGGATGATTTCTCCGTTCTGTCATTAGCAGATTTTCTGTAACTTTGCAGCCGTAAAATGGCATTAAATTTTCAGCATAAGATTAGTAAAGAAGAGGTAATGAAGCTGTCTGTTGGACGGTATGAAGGAAAGATCACCTGTATTGACAACCGGAATGCCTTATTTAAATCACTCTCTGATATAAAAAAACAACGGATCCTGGGATTTGACACCGAGACAAAGCCCTCTTTTAAAAAAGGCAATAGAAATCTTGTGGCACTTATACAACTTGCCACAGAGCGTCATACCTGGCTAATCCGTCTGAACCGACTGGGTTATGTCCCGGAACTATGGGAAATTTTCACAGAAGACCGAATAAAAAAGACAGGCATTGGCATTCGGGATGATTTGCGGGAATTACAGCAGGTACATTCTTTTGAGCCTGCCGGATTTATAGAACTACAGTCTTACGTCCGGGATTTTGGTATTGAAGACGCCAGCCTGGTAAAAATCACGGCACAGATACTCGGGTTTCGTGTCTCCAAATCACAACGTCTCTCCAACTGGGAAGCCCCGGAACTCAATCCGAAGCAACAAGTCTATGCCGCCACCGATGCCTGGGTATGTTATCTGATTTATCATAAACTTAACGAATATCCATATGGACCACAGTAGAATTGTTCTTAAATCAGGCAAAGACAAGTCCCTCCGGCGTTATCATCCCTGGGTCTTTTCCGGGGCCATCAAAAAGACCTATGGCCCGTTGGTGGAAGGCGATCTGGTAGATGTGGAAGATAACAAAGGAGCATTCCTCGGGACAGGCCATTACCAACCCGGATCTATCGCGGTAAGGATTGTCTCTTTTGATCCGGTAGAGCCGGATTTCACTTTCTGGCGTGACCGTTTATTCAGGGCCTGGTCACTGCGTCAGTCGCTCGGCCTGACAGATGCCACAGACACCAATGTTTATCGCCTGGTCTTTGGTGAAGGAGACCTGCTACCGGGACTCATCATTGATTACTACAACGGCATGCTGGTGATGCAGTTTCATTCGGTGGGTATGTACCGTTTGCGGAAGACATTTACCAATATCTTAAAAGAACTATACGGGGACAAAGTCACCGGCATCTATGACAAGAGTGAGGGGACCCTTCCACACAAAGCCAACATCAAACCTCAGAACAGTTGGCTTTACGGAAAAGCACACGACGGAGAAATAATAGAACACGGGAACCGTTTTCATGTCAACTGGGTAGAAGGTCAAAAAACAGGTTTCTTCATTGACCAGCGGGAGAACCGTCTGCTGCTTGCCACCCTGGCCCGTGACCGCAAAGTGCTGAACCTCTTTGGATACACCGGAGCGTTCTCCGTCTATGTCTTGCGAGGCGGGGCAACACTCGTCCACACCGTTGACAGCTCGGTCCCGGCCATCCAACTCAGCCAGACCAATGTCGAATTGAACTTCGGCCAGGATGCCCCCCACAAAGGAATCGTTGCCGATGCTTTTGAATATCTTGAAACCGGAGATACCAGCTATGATATGATCATCCTTGATCCTCCGGCCTTTGCCAAACACAATAAAGTCCTCCACAATGCATTACAGGGATACAAAAGACTCAATGAAAAAGCTTTCCGTAAGATCCGTCCCGGAGGTATCCTCACCACCTTCTCCTGTTCACAGGTAGTTAGCCGCGAAAACTTCCATAAGAGCATCTTCGTCGCTGCTGCCAATGCCGGAAGACAGGTACAGATACTATATCAACTCACGCAACCTCCTGACCATCCCATCAGTATCTTTCACCCCGAAGGGGAGTATCTGAAGGGACTGGTGATGCAGGTAATATAAGAAAGTCTTTTACACCAGGCCGGCAAACCCCATAAATGCCATGGAGAGGATTCCCGCTACCACAAAGGCAATAGGTATTCCTTTCATGCCTTTGGGCACCTCCACCATATCCAGGGATTCACGAATACTGGACAATAGTACCAGTGCCAGTCCGAATCCCAGGGCAGTAGAGAATGAAAAAACCACTGCTTCAGGCAGGTTGTATTTTCCCTGGATTGTCAATATGGCTACCCCTAAAACAGCACAGTTCGTGGTAATCAGAGGCAGGAATATTCCAAGGGCCTGATACAGTTCAGGACTTACTTTCTTCAGCACGATCTCCACTAATTGCACGAGGGCAGCAATTACCAGAATAAAAGTAATAGTCTGCATAAAAGCAATGCCGAGAGGCTCCAGAACATAATACTGCAGCAGGTAGGTGACAATAGTGGCCAGTACCATAACAAAAGACACCGCACCCGTCATCCCCACAGAGGTCTCCAGACGGGAGGAAACGCCCATAAATGGACAGATGCCGAGAAATTTTGCCAGCACAATATTGTTAACAAAGATCGCCGATATGAGGATAATAAAATATTCCATCACTAAAATAATTTATACGTTTTTCTTATTCAGTTTATTCATGATCATAATTAAATAAGCCAGCACTATAAATCCACCGGGAGCAAGGATAAAAAGCAGCATTCCGTCACCATGAATAAATTTGAGACCCAACCAGGATCCGGCACCCAGGATTTCCCTGACTGATCCCAGTAAGAAGAGTGCTATGGTAAAACCCAACCCCATTCCCAGACCATCAAGGGCAGAGGAGAATATCGTATTTTTTGAAGCAAATGCTTCGGCACGTCCCAGAACAATACAATTAACCACTATCAGCGGTATGAATAAACCCAGTTCATTATACAACGAAGGCAGATACGCCTGCATGGTCAGTTCAACTACTGTTACAAAAGAAGCAATGATAACAATAAAGGCCGGGATCCTTACCTTGTCCGGAATAACATTCCGCACAAGGGATACAACGATATTGGACATCAGCAGGACAAATGTAGTGGCCAGTCCCATGCCCAGGCCGTTATAAGCAGAGGAGGTAGTCCCGAGTGTCGGACACATCCCCAATACCTGCACAAATACGGCATTTTCATTAAACAAACCTTTGCTGAAATTTTTCCATTGGTTCATTTTGCACCTCCTTCCATATAATTTTTATAAGCACGTTCCAGTGCGTCACAGAAAGCCCGGGAGCTAATCGTAGAGGCGGTGATAGCATCTACATTACCCCCGTCTTTTTTCACAGCCAGTTTAAAAGTCTTCGGATTTTTTCCCTGGAACTGCAAGCTGAAATTCGACTTGCTCCGCTCCAATTTTTCTCCCAGACCCGGTGTTTCTTTAAGCTCCAGGACTGCCACATCCTGAATAGTCCCGTCGGGCAGGAAACCAACCATCAGACGGATCATCCCGCCGAAACCTTTTGGGCTAAAGGTTTCCACAGCCGTACCCACCAGGGTTGTATCCATCCGTGCCGGAAAAAAATAGAGAGTATCTCCATCCACTGGCTTTTTATACATCTCCTGCACAGGGTTATTATTAAAGCGAGGCAATACGCTTCGTAATGCACTATTTTGTTTCTCTGCTCTGGCTTTCTCAATAGGCCCCTTAGTATATACATAAACAAAACCGAGGATGGTCGCCGAGATCATTGTCGCCAAAAACAAAGACAGAAACATATTCAGGAATGTGGATTCTTTATCAGCCATTTTTTTTTACCTCCCCAAACCTTTTTGGTTTAATGTACATATTAATCAACGGAACAAAAGCATTCATGATCAGGATAGCAAACTGGACTCCCTCAGGATAAGCTCCCCAACGGCGGATGATAACGACCAGGAGGCCGATTCCGATACCGTAGATAATCATCCCCTTGGGGGTCATGGGTGAGGTAACATAATCAGTAGCCATGAAAATGGCACCCAACATCAACCCCCCGGTGAGCAGTTGAAAAACAGGATCGGCATTATCACCAGGGTTGATCAGCCACAACAGGCCGCTGAATAAAAAAACTGTTGTGAGGATCGTTACCGGGATATGCCAGGTAATGATTTTCTTCATAAGCAGATATAAAAATCCAAGGAGTAGCGCCGCGGCAGCCACCTCCCCCATCGAACCGCCCATATATCCCCAGAACATTTGCAGGTGGGTAGGAAACTGAGCCATGATCCCTTTTAACTGTTCTCCGTTACGTAGTCCTTCTTTCAGAAGTCCCAGCGGTGTTGCCCCCGTAACAGCATCTGTCAGGGAAGTGTGAAACCCCAGCGGCTTAGGCCAGCTGGTTAGCTGAGCAGGAAAAGAGATAAACAGGAACACACGTCCTACCAATGCCGGATTGAAAGGATTTGTTCCCAGTCCGCCAAAAGACATTTTCCCCACCCCGATAGCAAACAGCGCACCGATGGCAAGGATCCATACCGGAAGATTGACCGGGAGCGTAAAAGCTAATAGCAGACCTGTTACAACAGCAGAACCGTCCATGATCGTCAGTGCACCCTTTAACAGGTATTTCTGAATCAGAAATTCAAAAAGCACACAAAAAACCACCGATAAAACCGGTATGTACAACGCCCCCCAGCCAAAGAAATATATGGAAACAACCCATGCGGGGAGCAACGCGACAATTACCCCGGTCATCAACCGGGAGGTAGATGTTTTTCCATGCACATGTGGGGACAATGAAACGGTCAGTAATTTATCCATAATTAATAATTTATTCCGTTAGCTGACTGCTTTTTTCTGTTTTCTAATTAATTCGCCTACCCTGAGCTTGTCCAGCCTGATATAATCAAGTAATGGTCTGTCTGCCGGGCAGATAAAACTACACGAGCCACATTCAATACAATCCATTACCTTTTCCTGCTGTGCTTTCTCAAACAGTTGATGTTGACCCAGATTCATCAGCAGGTAGGGTTCCAGACCCATGGGACAGACAGATACACATTTTGCACAACGGATGCAGGGTTGTACCGGCTTACGGTGTGCTTCCCGTTCAGGGATCACCAGTATGCCGGAGGTGCCTTTGGTCACAGGTATATCTAATTTGGATACGGCCTTCCCCATCATCGGACCCCCAAGGACCACTTTTCCCGTATCATCAGGCAGGCCTCCTGCCGCTTCGATTACATCAGATATAGGAGTCCCTATTCTAACCAGAAAATTTGAAGGTTCTTTAAGTGACTTCCCGGTGACTGTTACAATCCGTTCAATAAGAGGTTTATTTTTTTGAACAGCCTCATAAGCGGCCAGTGTAGTGCCTACGTTATGCACCACTGCTCCCACGTCCACAGGCAACCCTCCTGAAGGAACCTCCCGGCCGGTAATAGCCTTGATTAATTGTTTTTCTCCTCCCTGTGGATACTTTACCCGGAGGGGCTGCACCGTAATGCCCAGATTTCTGTCAGCCAGCTCAGCAAGTAATGCAATAGCATCCGGTTTATTCTCCTCAATACCAATCACCGCTTTTTCCACATCTATCGCTTTCATCAGAATCCGTATCCCAACCATTAGCTCTCTTCCCCTCTCAAGCATCAAACGATGATCAGCTGTTAAGTATGGTTCGCATTCCACCCCATTTATGATAAGGATATCCGCTTTCTTCCCTTTGGGGACATTCAGCTTGACATGGGTTGGGAAAGTAGCCCCTCCCATACCGACAATGCCGGCATCCCGGATTTTACCGATAATCTCCTCACGGGATCCCTGAATATTCTCACGGACCATTTCACTCCGGTCGATGGAAGGATCCCATGCATCGCCATCCCGGTCAATCACAAAAGACAGGTGTTTATATCCGGAAGCATCCATGTGACCCTCAAACCTGAAGATTTTCCCCGATACCGAAGAATGGATATTGGCCGAAACAAACCCGCTGCTTTTGGCCAGCAACTGACCAACCACTACTTTCTCCCCTTTTTCAACAACCGGTGTAGCCGGCGCTCCCAGATGCTGGACCACAGGGATAACTACCCTCACCGGCAGCGGAAGCACCTGTATTGGTTTTCCGGCAGAACGTTTGTTCTCAACCGGATGAACGCCCCCTTTAGGAAATGTTTTATGTTTAAAGTTCTGCACTCTGAATCATTTTATTGTTATTCACTTTCTTTTCCCGGAACGTTGTCTCCCGCATTCTCCTCTGTTTTTTTATTATCCGGGACCAACGCGCCAGGTTTTACAGTGGTCTTCAATTCTTTTTTCACTTTGGGAGGCGGAAAATTGATTTCCAGAATAGAATTTGTCGGACATACCGGCACACATTTCCGGCAAAGTTTACAGGCATCACTGTCAATAAAAGCCAGATTATTACCCATAGTAATGGCATCAAAAGGGCACACCTGAAAGCATTTGGAACAACCGATACAAGCGACTGAGCAATATTTCCTGGCCACTCCTCCTCTTTCCTCATTCATACAGGAAACAAATATTTTCCGGTCTTTTTTATTTCTTTTGCGCAACTCGATGATATCCCTTGGGCAAGCCTCCACACAAGCGCCACAGGCCACACAGTTATCATCCACCACCACCGGCAGGCCTGTTTGCTCATCCATATACAACGCATCAAAATCACAGGCTTCGACACAGTCTCCCAGTCCGAGACAACCATAAGGACAATCGGTATCACCGGTATATAAGGCATCTACAGAAGCACAGGCATCTACCCCCTCGTAATGGCTGGTACGGGGACGGTATTCAAACGAGCCCTGACACCGGATAACTGCTACACGAGGCTCTTCCTCCACGGCCTCCATCCCCAGGATCGAAGCAACCTTTTCCATCACCTCATTCCCTCCTACCGTACAAAACAATCCATCCAGCGAGTCCGCTTTGACACAAGCTTCAGCAAACTGACGACACCCCGGGTAACCACATGCTCCACAATTGGCGTGGGGAAGAATCGCCTCCACCTCATCTATACGTGGATCTTCAACCACCTTAAACTTCTGCGCCACAAAATAAAGTATTACGGCAGCAAGACCACCTAAAGCGCTCAGGGATATGACAGTATATAGAACAATATTGTTCATAAACAAAGAAATTAAATAAATTTATGCACCCTAAATTTAAATTCTTTCCTGATCCTGTTTCTGAAGAGATACAAACCAGTATAATAAGGTACCAGGATAGCAATGGAGGACAACCCACTTATTACCTCATTACCAATAACATCATACACAACAAATAACGAAACTAGTACAAGAACAAAAGGGATAAGATACCCATAGGCCAATGCTTTCAGGCCCAGTGACCGCGCCAGGACAATATTCACTTTTTCACCAATCTGATAAGTTTGCAGACCCGTCTGTACTTCCACTTCCTTGTCCTCAATATCAGATTCCGAACAAATCCCCTTCAACTGGCAATGGGCACAGGCAGATTTTGCGATAAAACCAATTTTCATCTTTCCATCGCTGATTTCACGAACTATTCCATCGTGTTCAACAACCTTTACAGTATTCATCGACCTATTCAGTTATAATAAAAACTTTTTTCCGTTGCAATTATATTATTTTTCTATCATCTATAAAATGATATTTCCCTGTTTTTTCTAATTTATCATCGATTTAAATAAAACCACAATGTCTCAGCTAATCCGGCTCCAGTCTTTATCATTCCGGGCAAAAAGATGTATTCCCTTACGCAGGACGCTGTTTTCAACGGAAGACAGGTACGTATCTTTCTGTAATATATGATCTGCTGCATCCCTTGCCAGTTGAAGTATCTGTCCGTCCTGTCCAAGATTAGCAATCCGCAAATTAAAAGGGATACCGCTTTGCTGGGTACCTACAATATCTCCGGGACCGCGGAGTTTCAGGTCAGCATCGGCAATTTTAAAACCATCGGTTGTTTCGATCATAATCTGAAGTCGTTTTCTGGCCTCATTGGAAAGCTTATAAGAAGCCATCAGAATACAATAAGACTGATCTGCTCCTCTCCCGACGCGTCCTCTCAGCTGATGCAGCTGTGACAACCCGAATCGTTCGGCGCTTTCGATCACCATCACCGTAGCATTCGGGACATCCACTCCCACCTCAATGACAGTCGTTGCCACCAGGATTTGACTTTGACCTTCAACAAAATATCGCATGGATATTTCTTTCTCTTCCGGTTTCATTCTGCCATGTACCACGCTCACTCCATATTCCGGAAACGCTCTGACGACACTTTCATATCCGTCTTCCAGGTCTTTGTAGTCCATGGTTTCGCTTTCACTGATTAGCGGGTAAACAATGTATATCTGGCGGCCTTCTTTCATCTGCTTCCGCATAAAACCAAAAAGACGATCTCTTTGGCTGTCATTAAAAAGAATGGTTTTTATCTCTTTCCTTCCGGGAGGCATTTCATCAATCACCGACACATCCAAATCGCCGTACAGTGTCATGGCAAGAGTACGGGGGATGGGGGTGGCTGTCATAACAAGCACATGGGGAGGAGAATCACTTTTTTCCCAAAGCCGGGCACGCTGGGCGACCCCAAAGCGATGTTGCTCATCAATTATCACCAGGCCCAGCCTGTGAAACTGCACTTCATCTTCAATCAATGCATGGGTGCCAATCAACAAATGAAGTGTTCCTTTACGCAGTTCCTCATGGATTATTTTTCGTTCCGGCTTTTTAGTTGAGCCGGTCAGCAAATGCACATGGATTCCAATGCCTTCCACCCATTTATTGATTGTATGGTAGTGCTGCCGTGCCAGGATCTCTGTCGGAGCCATCAGGGCACTTTGATAACCATTATCGGCAGCAATTAGCATGGTCATGAGTGCCACCAACGTTTTTCCGCTCCCCACATCCCCCTGCAGCAGCCGGTTCATTTGTTTTCCGGATCCTAAATCACGCCGTATCTCACGGATCACTCTTTTTTGTGCATTTGTCAGCTCAAAATGGAGTTTTTCATGATAAAACCGATTGAGGTAGTCTCCTACTTTCTCAAATCTGTATCCACGTATATGTTTTATCCGGTAAATTCTCTGCATCAACAGATTAAGCTGAATAAAAAAGAGTTCTTCGAATTTCAGACGATAACGGGATTTTTCCAGAACCTCTGCATTTTTTGGATAATGTACATTGATCAAAGCATCTTTTCGTGATATCAGTGTTTTTTCCCTGAGCAGGGAAGATGGCAGTGTCTCTTCCAGTTTTCCAGTCACAGTTTTTAGCAGGTTAGCCTGCAGTCTGTGGATCACCCGGGAAGTGAGAAAATGATTTTTCAATTTCTCCGTCGTATGATAATGTGCCTGCAAAGCAGCATTGATCTGTTTCTCCACTTTCTCTACCTCTTCTATCTCCGGATGAACCAGGTTGATCTTGTATTGATATTTTACAGGCTTTCCAAAAACAATATATTCTTTTCCTACGGTTAGAGAATCCTTGATCCAGGTAATTCCCCTGAACCATACCAACTCGATGGTCCCGGTATCATCTGACAATAAGGCAACCAGCCTTTTTTTACGTGGATGACCTGCTACCTGAAACCCCTCGATTCTACCCTTTAACTGAATATAAGGCAATTCTGCTGAAATTTCATTAATCTTATAAAATTTTGTACGATCGATATATTTATATGGGAAATAATATAATAAATCAAAGAAAGTAACAATACCCAACTCTTTATTCAACAGCTCAGCCCGTTTTGGTCCAACCCCCTGTAAATACTTAATATCAGTATTTAATATATCTTCCATCTATTCGTGTTCTTCAGGCAAAGTTAAACGAACTTTGCTATTCATAAAAAAAACTAATTTATATATATGTTTTTTTAGGATTATCTTTGGGTTTGAAAAAATGATATGGTAAATATTCGGGCAGCAGCAGCTTATTATCTTTTTGCCACCCACAAACGTGGATACGGTATCCATAGTCCGTTTACCTATAAACTAATCCGGCGGGTTTTTATTGACAGAACTATTTACGAAGCCTATGAGACAATGAACAAGGCGAGAAAGGATTATCTAAAATCGGGAGAAAGAATTTTTGTCACAGATCTTGGCACCGGACACCATAAGGGGAAAAATAAAAACAATCGCAGGATATGTACTATTGTGAGACAATCAGCCGGCAAACCTAAATATCATCGGTTGTTATTCCGGCTGGTGCGTTTTTTTCAACCTTTAACGATACTTGAAGCCGGGACCTCTTTGGGTCTGAGTACGCTGGCACTGGCTTTGGGGAAACCAAATGCACAGATTTTCACTGTGGAAGGGGATCCTTCAAGTGCTTCGCTGGCCCGCCAGCTTTTCAAAAAACAAGAACTACACAATATCACGGTTTTCACAGGTTCTTTTCAAGAGATGTTTTCTTTGGTTTTCACCCGTGCCAACAAGTTGGATTTCGTTTTCCTGGACGGACATCATGAAGAAAAGGCTACCCTGCATTACTTTGATATGATCCTACCTCACTTGCATGAAAAGAGTGTTATGATTCTGGATGATATCCATTGGTCTCACGGTATGGAAA
Source organism: uncultured Rikenellaceae bacterium (assembly GCA_964383915.1). Classification (GTDB taxonomy): domain Bacteria; phylum Bacteroidota; class Bacteroidia; order Bacteroidales; family VadinHA17; genus DRPN01. Next base: position 15,568 of record CAYLJE010000013.1, on the reverse strand, counting down.
AAGCCTGGAATACTTTACGGGCTTATCCGAGTGTCCGTCTTTCCCTGGATATTTTTCATATGGGACTGGTCTTTTTCGATACCGGTTTATCCAGACAATCCATGAGCATACGCTTCTGAATATTTAAAATAAAACATTAACTTTGTCGTTACAAGAAATATAATTTAACAGTTTACATCACTATGGAGAATGTTATAGAGCTAAAGAATATTATAAAAAACTACTATGTGGGCACTGTAGTAGTAAGGGCGTTACGTGACGTAACCGTAGATATCCAACGCAATGAATATGTTGCGATTATGGGACCCTCCGGCTCAGGTAAATCAACCATGATGAATATCCTGGGTTGCCTGGACACCCCCACCAGTGGTCAATATCTACTAAACGGACATGATGTCAGCCACATGGATGATAACCAACTGGCTGAAATACGGAATAAAGAAATCGGTTTTGTCTTTCAGACATTTAACCTGTTACCCAGATATACTTCATTAGAAAATGTAATGTTACCTATGATTTATTCCGGCATTCCTAAAAATGAACGTCTGGCACGTGCCACCGAAGTAATGAACGAAGTGGGCCTGGGGGACCGTATGGATCACCGTCCCAATGAACTTTCCGGAGGCCAACGTCAACGTGTTGCCATCGCCCGTGCCATGGTAAATAAACCGTCTATTATCCTGGCTGACGAACCGACCGGGAACCTTGATTCCAAAACATCTCTGGATATCATGAGACTGCTGGACGAAATACATCAACTCGGGAATACGGTCATTGTGGTTACCCATGAAGACAGTATTGCAAAACATGCTGCCCGTATCATTCAGTTAATGGATGGTATGATCGAGTCAGATATATTAAACAAAGAAGGGATTCGTATCGAAGCTTAATCTTAAAATCCTCAGCAACATTGAAAATTTATACCAGAACAGGGGATAAAGGTTCTACCGTTTTACTGACCGGTGAGCGGGTTAAGAAGAACGATGCCCGTATTGAAGCTTATGGTAATGTAGATGAACTAACCTCTTATATAGGTCTGATACGTGACCTCACTGATGATCCGGTCATTACAGATTTTCTGTTACATATTCAGGACAGATTGATGGTATCTGCTGCATGGCTGGCTGCCGGCAAGGCAGTACCCAAACTTCCCGTGTTGGTAAACAAGGATATTCTCGATCTGGAAGAAAAAATAGATACGATGAATGAACAAATACCGGCAATCCGTCATTTTATCTTGCCTGGCGGAGATATTCTCTCTTCCCATTGTCATATCGCACGTACTATTTGCCGGCGGGCCGAACGTCATACGGTTTCCATTATAGACAGGGATGATTCACCCCTGATGATTGTATTACAGTTTCTGAACAGATTATCTGATTATCTTTTTGTACTGGCCCGTTTTTTTATTTACAGAAACAAAAAACACGAAACTGCCTGGTTATCAGGCAATTAATTTTTTATTTTTTTGTTGCATTTGTAAATAATTTTTCTATATTTGCAAAATTTTAGTAGGGATATTATTACTTACTCAAACCTCAATAATATAATAGGCTTATGTACTGGACATTGGAATTAGCTTCAAAACTTGAAGATGCCCCCTGGCCGGCAACGAAAGAAGAATTGATTGATTTTGCAATTCGTTCAGGGGCTCCGCTTGAGGTTATTGAAAACCTTCAGGAAATAGAAGATGAAGGGGAGGTTTATGATAGCATCGAGGACATTTGGCCGGATTATCCAAGTAAAGATGATTTCTTCTTTAATGAAGATGAATATTAACCTGAGCGGGCCGCGAGCCCGTTTTTTTATTTTCTTTTAAATACATCTTCCCGTGAATAAGGCCTCTGGTTATCCAGCCGGATAAAACCTTTCAGCCGTTCAGCCTTTGTAAAAGATGCCGGGGGCGGATCAAGGGTTCCGGAAGGAGCCGTAAGCATGACAATCTTCTTTATCTTGTTGTTTTCAACAGTTATCACAATATTTGAACATTCGGATTTATCAAAACCAATGACATCCCCCTGGTCTTCCGGATAATAAATACTCTGTCCGTTCCCTTTCACGTCAATCCGGTAGAGTTTATTATCCCTGAAGTATCCGAACATATTTTTTCCTTTAATCTGATTGTACCGAACAGAATCGTTTTTAGAGATGATCATGGCATCATCATACATCTCAAACCGATCCATTTTCTGTCCTTTGGAGAACAATTTCATAAAACGGGAAGTCAGTTGATTACCTCCCGACCAGATAACAGGTTCACGATACATACGGATAACTGAATCTGAAAAAGAATAAGAAAGTGAATCACAGATACCTTGCAAGTCTTTAGAATATATTTTTACTTTGTAATAAGCCATAAGGACTCTGTAACCGGCAGAGTCTGTAAACGAACGCAGCGTATCTGCGTGCAGAAACAGACTATCTCCTTCGTTAAACTGAATAAACAGAGCACTATCTGTAATCATGGAACGTTCCGGTTCCTCATAATAAACAGCCTGGTTCCCACAGAGAATAACCTGCTGCAGGGTATCAATCATCTCTATGTGGCCAGTGCCTGTTCCGTATTTTTTGTTTTTATCATAAAACAGGGTGTCTCCTCTAATGATATGCTCTTTCGTGCGCAAAAAAGCATGCACGGAAAACCGGGAAACATCCTTTTTCATGTTATACCATCCTCTTTCACAGTAAATATATGCACTATCACTAATAATTTCCGTTGGTCCCAGAAAATAAACCATATTGGTTTCTGTATCATACTTCAGGGTATCTGAACGTATCTCATAGTCCGGTGTTTTTATACGTACGTTTCCTTTGTAAAAATAATTTTTAGTTTTGCTGTGATAGTAGCCCTCCCGGCTTTCAATTCTGTTTTTTTTATCCGTAATGACCCCCCCGTTGAGATAATATCCTATATCATTGGCCAGATCAAAATCAAGCCTGTCAGTTGTTAATTGTGTCTCTCCATCTATAAGTCTCACATGATCTACCACCTCTGCTTTTTTTGTATCCCCGTCATAACGGATATAATCACCATAGAGAAAAAGGGTATCGCCCTGATTCAGGGAAACATTCGAATAAGCTTCGACCAGATTAGAGTTATCATAAATCAGGGCACTGTCACAGGAGAGTGATATATCTTCCTGCTTTATCCTTACATTTCCCTGTAATTTCCTCAAATAGCGTATCCGATCGATTTTTAAGATATCAGCATTCAGAATCTCGACCTTACTTTTCTGTTTTTGCTGGGCATACAAAGGACATAAAAAGAACCCCAACAGAGCTATACACAGAAAGATTCTTCTGATACCAGATATTTCCGCCATTTTTTTAAATAGAATCATCTTCAGGTTTATCCTCCGGGATTAAATACACCTTTTATATCCCCGTAACAAGGAAATATCTGCCTACAACGTCATGCTGGCTTCCTATTGTTTGAGCCGGTGGTATATTAATTTCCCTGATCGGTTTCAAAATCATTAGCTCACTGATTTAACCATCCTTTGAATCTGAACTTGCAATGTTTATAGGAATCAGTAATATGCACAAAGGTTGTCTTCAGATGTTCCCTGATCCAATTCTGAAACACTTTTTGCTGTTTTTTAGCCTTTGCCATATTCTGCAACATTTCATAATCAAGTTCAAGACTGGCTCTATGTGCCGGAATGACCGATTTAAGTTTAATGATTTTAAATACGACATTCCCGGTATTATCAACATACTGAAAAGGATCAGATATCTCGCCTGGTTTTAAGCGGGAGACAATGCCGGCCATTTTTTTATTCAGTTCCCCAAGTTTAAAACGGCTATCCCCGGTGGCAGGATTAAGAAGCAACCCACCCGTAGTGCGCGTATTCTCGTCTTCGGAGAATTTATAGGCAGCTTCTTCAAACGAGAGTGAGTCTATCCGTATCTCATAGGCAATGCTATCGAGCAGTTTATTAGCCCGTTTGATAGCTTCAGCAGAAAGTTTGGGTTTGATAAGGATATGTCTTACGTTTACCCGGTCTCCCTTCCTGTTGATCATCTGGATGATATGAAAGCCAAAGCGTGTTTCCACGATTTGGGAGACCTGGCCTATTTTCAGTGAAAAAGCAACGCGGGCAAAGTTTTTGTCCAATTCGGCCTTCCCCTGATAGCCCAATTCCCCTCCCATACGTGCCGTACCGGGATCTTCCGAATATAATACAGCCAGGGTAGCAAAGCTCTCTCCGTCAAGAATTCTTTTTCTTAAATTAAGTAATTTTTGCCTGGCTGCCAGCTTGGCTTCTTCGGAAAAGGGCGGATTTATTTGTATCTGCTGTATCACATAATGTTCCGGCATTTCCGGCACACTATCCCTGGGTAAACTTTTATAGAAGACCCGGACTTCTCTGGGCGTCATCTTCACATCTTTTATGGTATTATTCTGCATCTCATTGGTCAGAAGTTGTTCCCGCAGAGGTTCTCTAAAATCCTCTTTGATTTCGAGATAACTCTTATGGTAGTAGGCTTCCAGTTTCTCTTTTGATCCGACCTGCTGAATAAAGTATTGCAAACGCGCTTCCAATTGCCTTTCCACCTGTCCCTCATCGATAACCAGACTGTCCAGTCTTGCCTGATGGAGTAACAGTTTCTGTATCATTATATCTTCAAGGATATTACATTTAACGTTTTCCCCCGGTGACACACGACCTTCTACTTTCATCTGCTGATACGAACCTTCAATATCCGATTCAAGGATTGTACTTTCGCCTACAATAGCCACCACCTGGTCAATAATTTTTTTTTGTCCGTTCACGGGGAAAGCCAACACCCAAACAAGTAAGCTTAATATCACCCACCGAATCCCTTTGCTCATGTTCATAAATTTATTTATATAATTCAAACTCTTTACGACTCAACGCTTCCATATAAATATTATTTTCCAGTTCTCTGACAAACTTCATCTTCCGCTCGTTTAATATCACCTGTCTAATAAACTCAGAGACATACTCCACAGGCGCAGGAGTTCCCCGCAGCTTATATTCATTTATTCTGACAAAATATTGATAAGCAGTATCTTTTACTTCAATAAAAGGATTATACCGCAGGTATCTTTCCCGGTTATTTATCGTTAAAGGCAATTTATCCAGCAGCAGATCAAACGGAACCCATCGGTCCTTAAAATCATCAAACTTCACAGCATACTGATAACAATAACTTTCCAGCCTGGTATAATCTCCGTCACGGTTAGAACGATACCAACGTCTCACCGAAGCAAGATCAGGTGCTGAAAGCGGTATCTTAATATATAAAGCTTTCACCACGTTCTCTTTAAGATCATAAATATCCGTGTGCTCTTTATAGAAATTTTCGATCAGGGAATCCGCTACCACCGTGTCCATTTTCTGAAGAATCAAATCTTGTTCATACTTGTAAACCAAGAGGTTTCGTCGTGTTTCTTCCACCTGTTTCTCCACCGCTTTCTGTTGTTCCACAGGGAGATACAGTTCTGCTTTTTTTACCAATAGGAGCTCCTTGATCCATCTTGAGATATAGTTCTTTACAAACTTCACACTGTCATCTTCCGACATCCCGGAGACAAAGTTTTCCGATAGGTCCTCAGCGTAAAGATATTGTGACCCAACCCTTGCCACAGGAACCTCATTTACCGGCTGTGCCCCCGGATGGTGGCAATAAGCAAGAGGAAGGAGGATAATGATCCAAAGTGTGTTCTTTATACGAGAACGGGCTTGTTTCATCCGGTTATTTTTTTAATTCAATTCCTTTTTCAGTTTTGCAAAAACCTCTCTGTCTATGACCACAGGGTATTCCTTTTTAAGTTCTCTCACCCATTCTTTCTCCAGATAATCCTGGAAATCGGAAGTAACCACACCACGCATTTGTTTCAGCGGAATCGGCCGGGGGAGCATAATGTTCTTCACTTTGAAAATATCCGCCCTATTTTTCTTTTTTATAACATGGAAGGCTCCTTTCCTCCATACAAGCGAATCAGATACCGTACCTGTTTTCCTTTCCAGCGTATCCTGACTTATAAAAAGAACTTCTTTACCACCCGTATTATATTTTGTAACAAGCAAACGGTCTGTCCATCCCTTTTTATTTCTTTTTTTGATATCTTTAGATACCTTTTTCAACAATGAAATATCTTTCAGAAGATAATGATCCGCCACCATTTTCTCCGGGGTCATGTATTTCTTTTTATGTTGCTTATAGAATTGTTTCATCCCCGTAGTATCTTTCACAGCTTTGGACCAGACTTTTTTATCCATAATATTGAACATTAGCATACCTTCGGTATATTCTTTCATCACGGATGCAAACCCGGGATATTCCTCTTCCAGATGATCCTGTTCATATTTCAGTAACTTTTTATCCGAGAACGCTTTAAAATGTCTATTTATAAAAGTGATCATGGGCACTTTCCCATTGAAAGCAAATTTTTGCAAATAACTGTAAAAATCGCTGAATGGTATCGTTTTTCCGGCAAAATGCAGGACAATATGGGCTCCTTCCTGCGTTTCAGATGGCAGGTAAAAACGTCCTTTATCGGCTAAGCCACGGGTAGTGATTTTATTCAACCAGGTAGTATCTCCCGCAGCATGGTATTTTTTTTCCAGATACCGGATATGAATATCATGAATGATCTGATTTCTGTTTGAGTTGATAATTTTCTTTTTGATTTCAGGCTCCAACTCCTTAAACGTTCCCGGTTCATGTCTGCCCAGAAGTTTGATAATATGCCATCCATAAGAGGTTTTTACCGGTTGTGATATATCCCCCACCATTTTCATAGCGAAGGCTTCCCGTGCAAATTGGGGAATCATTCTGCCCGGCCCAAACCACGGCAATATTCCTCCTCCGGACGCTGAATGATAGTCATCAGAATATTTTTTTGCCAGAGATGCAAAATCTTCTCCTTTTTTCAACTGTTCGTAAATCATAAAGATTTTTTTTCTGGCAGCTTCTTTTGTTTTCTCATCAGCTCTGCGCGGAACAGCAACCATAATATGAGCCACGTGAATTTTTCCCGGATTAGGCAGGATAGTATCCACCCTGATCAGATGATAACCAAAGCGGGTATGTATTGGCATAGATATCTCTCCGGGAGAAAGGGCATAAGCAGCCTGCTCAAATGGATAAATCATTTGAAATACAGTAAAGAAGCCAAGATCACCTCCGTTGCTTTTGGCTGACGGATCATCGGATACGGCACGGGCCATGGTTTCAAAAGACATACCATCAAGGATTTTTTTCCTTACTTCCATGATCTTGTTATATGCTTCCGCTGTATCTCCCGGTTGTCCTATGCGAACAAGAATATGATGCGCATGGATTTCTTTTTTCATACACTCAAAAGCTATCCTGGCCATGCTATCCATAATAGCAGCATTTATCATATAAGGCTGTGCTAACTGCTTCCTGTAACCAGCCAGTTCCTTTTTGAAATCCGGCAGGGTATCATACTCCAGTTCTTTGGCTTTATGTACTTTAAGTTTAAAATTGACATATAAATTCAGGTAATCTTTTATATCTTGTTTGTCCCCCTGTACCTGCCGGTTATTTTTCAGATACATCTGTTTAAATTCACCGACGGGGATATTTTCTCCTGCAACCGTAAAAAGAACTATAGAATCCGATATCTGGGAATATAATGAAGACAGGTAAAAAACCAGAAAGAAACTGAAAAATATTGATTTCTTTTGAATCATAACCACTCTCATTTACTTACAATTAGTCGCAATCCATTTATATCTCTCTGCTATAATTGGGAGCTTCACGGGTAATGGTAATATCATGCGGATGACTTTCTGCCACGGCAGCCTGTGTAATTTTGATAAATCTGGCTTTCTCCATATCCCTGATGTTTGCTGCACCACAGTAACCCATCCCGGCACGTAGTCCACCCAACAGTTGGTAAACTACTTCTGAAAGGCTGCCTTTGTAAGGGACACGTGCAGCAATTCCTTCCGGAACCAATTTTTTAATATCATCTTCAACATCCTGAAAATAACGATCTTTAGATCCCTGCTGCATTGCTTCAACAGATCCCATACCACGGTATGATTTAAATTTACGACCGTTATAAATGATGGTTTCCCCCGGGGATTCTTCTACGCCGGCAAAAAGGGAACCGGCCATAATGGTTGAAGCACCTGCAGCCAGTGCTTTAACGATATCTCCCGAATAGCGAATACCTCCGTCGGCAATCAGGGGTATTCCTGTACCTTTCAGCTCCTGTGCAACATCAAAGATAGCTGTTAACTGGGGTATTCCCACCCCTGCAATGATACGTGTGGTACAGATAGAACCCGGGCCGATACCCACTTTTACCGCATCGACGCCGGCCTCGACCATGGCACGGGCACCTCTGGGAGTGCCAATATTCCCCGCTACCAGATCTATTTCAGGAAACCTTTTCTTAATCTTTTTGATGGTTTCTATTACTCTCCGGGAATGACCATGAGCTGTATCAACAACCAGCGCATCCACTTGCTCGGCTACCAGAGTTTCTGCCCGCTCAAGCGTATCAACAGTAACCCCGACAGCAGCAGCAACGCGCAGACGCCCTTTCCCGTCCTTACAGGAATTAGGCCGGTCTTTAGATTTTGTAATATCTTTATACGTAACCAGACCGATCAGTTTATTTTCTTTATCTACGATGGGTAGTTTTTCAATTTTATATTGTTGTAGAATACGGGCAGCCTCAAGCAGATTGATCCCATTGTTGGTAGTAACCAGTTTCTCATGGGTCATCACCTCCCTGATCTTACGGAGGCCATCCTTTTCAAAACGCAAATCCCTGTTGGTAACAATCCCTATCAGAACATTATCAGGATCTACCACCGGAATGCCTCCGATTCCATATTCCTGCATTAGATTCAGCGCTTCATCAACATTGTTGTCAGGATGAATGGTTATCGGATCTACAATCATAAAGTTCTCTGCTCTCTTCACCTTTTTTACCTGCTGTGCCTGTTCTTCTATACTCATATTTTTATGTATCACACCAAGCCCCCCTTCCCGGGCAATGGCTATTGCCATCTCCGCTTCCGTAACCGTATCCATGGCTGCTGTGACAACAGGTATGTTCAACGGGATGTTCCTCGTAAAATAAGTAGTCGTATCCACCTCCCGTGGCAAAACTTCTGAATAGTCCGGTATCAGAAGAACATCATCAAAAGTAATCCCTTCCGTTAAAATTCGTTCGTTAGTAAAAGACATTCTTATTAAATTTATTAAATTTAGTGTGCGCAAAATACAAAAAATTCACGGATGCGAGGAGGTTTATGAGTAAAAAAACAGAGGCTTCAGATCTGTATCATCAGATACTTCAGAAATATTGGGGCTACACCCAGTTCAGGCCCTTGCAGGAAGAAATCATCTTCTCGGTAGCCAATGGAAACGACACCCTTGCACTTATGCCTACCGGCGGGGGTAAATCGCTCACTTTCCAGGTTCCCTCCCTTGCCAAAGAAGGCCTTTGTCTGGTAGTCACTCCGCTTATTGCTCTGATGAAAGACCAGGTAAACCGGCTCCGCCGCATGAATATTAAAGCCATCGCAATATACTCGGGCATGACCTATGACGAAATAGATGTAGCATTGGACAACTGTATATATGGTGATTTTAAATTCCTCTATGTTTCCCCGGAACGGTTGAATACAGATATTTTCCGTATCCGTGTTGAAAAAATGCAGGTGAATCTGATTGCTGTGGATGAGGCTCATTGTATCTCCCAGTGGGGGTATGATTTCCGCCCTTCTTATTTGCGTATTGCTGAACTGAGAGAACTGTTGCCGGAGGTTCCAATCCTTGCACTCACGGCCACTGCCACACCAGATGTAGTGGAAGACATTCAGGAAAAACTACAGTTTAGAAAGAAAAATGTTCTGAAAACCACATTTGAACGAAAGAACCTGGCATATACTGTAAAGGAAGCCGACGATAAAACCGGATACCTTCTCCGCCTCACCAAAAACATCCGTGGTAGCGGAATCGTTTATGTCCGCACCAGGAAACATGCCCGTGATTTGGCCCTGACATTAATAGCTCAGGGAGTTGCAGCAGATTTTTATCATGCCGGGTTAAGCTATGAATTGCGCGAACGCAAACAAACATCGTGGACCGAAGGACAGTTAAGAATTATTGTTACTACCAATGCTTTCGGGATGGGTATCGATAAAGCAGATGTACGTTTTGTAGTGCATATGGACATGCCCGATTCCCTGGAAGCTTATTTCCAGGAAGCAGGACGAGCCGGAAGAGATGGGGAAAGAGCTTGGGCTATACTGCTTTACAATGCAGGAGACAAACAAAGACTGGAACAGCGTGCCCGCGTCAACTTTCCGGAGATCAACGAGATAAAACGGGTTTATGAAGCCCTGGGTAATTATTATCAAATCCCGGTAGGTAGTGCTAAAAACCAGTCTTTCGATTTTGTTTTGTCAGATTTTATCTCCCGCTATAAGTTTAATGTCATGATTGCCTACAACAGCCTGAAGATACTGGAACGTGAGGGTTATCTGGAACTGACAGAGGATTTGCATAATCCTTCCCGCGTTCACTTCACCGTGTCGCGTGATCAGCTTTATAAGTTTCAAATTGCCAACGCCGATTTTGATGCATTTATTAAACTACTTTTGAGAAATTATACCGGGCTTTTCACGGAATTTGTCCCTGTTTTTGAAGAAAGCATGGCCCGGAAAACAGGCATCCCGGTGGAAAAGATTATTACATATCTCCAACGGCTGAACAATCTGCATATCATCCGCTATATTCCGCAGAAAAAAACCCCGCTTCTGATTTTCACAGAAGAGAGACTGGATAATAAAACATTGTTTATATCCAATGAGAAATACCGTTTGCGCAAAGAGATTTACCTGAAAAAACAGGATGATATCTGGCAATATGCAACTAATCAGTCACTCTGCCGAAGCCGGTTTCTACTGAATTACTTTGGAGAAACATCCAGTCCCGATTGTGGCATCTGCGATATCTGTCGTAAAACCTATCAGAAAAACATCCCGGATAAAGCCGTCTTCGAAGCTATACACCAACAGATCAAGGAAATACTTTTGAAAAATCCTTCCGGGATGGACATCAAGGAGGTAACCAGAATCATTTCCTATGATGATAATAAGGTTATGACCGTCATCCGATGGTTACTCGATAACGGGTATTTGGCATATATCCCGGATACAACCAGTGTAAAATATTTAAAACGATGAGAAAACCTTCTCTTCTCTAAATAACCATATGAAATCTATGTAAAATTTCACTTGCTTTTTCAGGCACTTTTTCCGGTTCAACCAAAGGAAGACTCCTCCCGGAAAATAAAAATACTGAATATCTATGATCAGAAGTACATTATTCTTTTTTCCATAAACCGCTTCCGACTGTGCAAAAGCAAGCTGTCCTGCATAAATCAACACAAATAATAGAAAAAATCTTTGTTCTTAAGAATTTAACAACACAATTCTGAAAAATAAAAGAAATGTGTAGTATGCTCTGAGGCTTTTTTGCTAATTTTAAACAGATTGATTGATTATAGTTAACTTTGTAGAGTAAAAATCTTCAGATAATGGAAGACTGGACAAAAAAAGAAATATACTCGGAAGAAGTGATCGAATTTGTACGGTTGGCTGCCGGATATTGCGAATGGCTGGAAAACAGCACACCCCAACCCAGGAAACTTTGGTTTGAAAAACTACGGACAATTATGGCAGACCTATACACCCGTGCAATAAAGATACCTGTTGTGGAATCCACTTATCCGGAAGGAAACCAAAAATTCGTAACAGAAGAAGATTATAAACAGATCAGGCAATTTGTCAGGAAGAAAGCAGGACAATGGGATGAATATCCCGAAGTATTTAATCCTGAAGAACCCATCGAAGAGCTGGAAATAACAGCCACAATTTCCGAAGATTGTGCTGATATTTATCAGGATATGAAAGATTTTATCACATTGTATCATATTGGAAACCATGAAGTAATGAATGATGCCCTGTGGGAGGTTAAGGAGAACTTTGACCGCCTCTGGGGCCAGAAACTTTTAAATGTCCTACGGGTCATCCATAGGCTGCTCACCTTTGCTGATCTCACAGAAAAAGAAGAAACAGACGAAAACCATCACACTGAACCCCGGAATACGGATGACTGGTTTATCTCACAACGCCAGCGGGAGTACAGGGAAGGAGAAAAGAAAGGATAAGAAAAAAACAGTCGGAGCAAAATGGAGTTTTCAGATATGCATAATGACCGGTATATCAGGGACCTGATCAGACAAGGGGAACACCAGCAGCTTGACTTTAAGTACGCCATTACTGACAGCCGGAAAATTGCGCGTACCCTGGTAGCATTTTCTAATTCCGAAGGGGGACGGTTGCTTATCGGTGTAAAGGACAACGGTCGCATTGCCGGAATCCGGTCAGAAGAAGAATATTATATGATTCAGACGGCTGCTATCCTTCATTGTCATCCGGAAGTACAATTCACTACGCATCCGTACGAGATTGAAGGCAAGACCATTTTAGAAGTATATGTTCCACCCTCCGGCCAGCGCCCCTATCGTGCGCCGGATGATCACAATCGATGGCATGCATACGTGCGGGTAAATGACCATAACTATATTGCCAACCGTGTATTGATCCGGACCTGGAAAAGAAAAAAAAGGAAAGCAGGTACCTGGGTTTCCTATACACATCCCGAACGTTTGCTTTTCCAATATCTCAACAGACATAAACAAATCAGCCAGTCTTCTTTTCGTAAAATGGCAAATATCTCCGTTGCCAAAAGCGAAAGCATTCTGGTAAACTTTCTGTCCTGGGAATTAATCGATCCCATTTTTACTGATCAGGGCATTCGCTATAAACTGAGGACCCCTGATGAATAAACAAATCTCAATTACCAAATATCAAATCTTTCCATACGACTGAAAAAGAAGTCATTTTCGATCGCGGCATTTTCATCACTGTCGGAGCCGTGAATGGCATTTGCCTGAAGCGAACGGGCATATTTTTTCCGGACGGTGCCCTCTTTGGCTTTGGAAGGATCTGTTGTGCCAATCAGCTCGCGAAATTCTTCCACTGCATTTTTTTTCTCCAACAACATGGCTACCACAGGACCAGAAGTAATAAACTCTACCAGGTCGTTAAAGAAAGGTTTACTACGATGCACACTGTAAAACTTTTCAGCCTGTTTACGGTTTAACATAGTCATCTTCAGTGCAGCAATACGAAATCCATCCTCTCCTATCATAGAAAGAATCGGACCTATATGATTGTCTTTCACCGCATATGGTTTAATCATTGAGAATGTAATATTTCCAGCCATAATCAAAAAAATTTCGTCCAAAGATAGGAACATTTTGTTTCATTTGGATGATGATTTGCATTATCATTACTTTACTATCTTTGTAACCAAAATATTTTATTACAAAAAACGTCCTGCACAATCAAAAAAGCATTGAATCCGGTAAAAAATAAAGACATATTGATGCTGAAAGAAAAGTTACAGCAAGCCAACAAGATTATTTTATTCAGTCATGTAAATCCGGACGGGGACAGTGTAGGTTCTTGTCTGACCCTGTATAATTATTTCAGGCAATATGGAAAAGAAGCTTTTGTCATTATTCCCAATGATATTCCCGATTTCCTCAGATGGCTTCCCGGAGCAGAAAATATTATTATTGGAGAAAAAGACCTGAAGAAAACTGAAAAGCTTATTGCTTCTGCTGACATTATTTTCTATATTGATTTCAATGAAACAGGACGACTCAACCAACTGGCGGGTTATCCCACAAAAAACAACCATGCTTTCCACGTTATGATTGATCATCACCCCGGCCCTGCCATCAAAGCTGATCTGGTATTCTCAGATACCCAGGTGAGCTCAACAGCCGAGATGGTTTTTCTGATCTTGAAAAAGATTCTGAAACCCGTTGAAACACTTTCTCTTCCTGCTGCCACCTCGTTATTTGCCGGTATAATGACTGATACGGGATGTTTCAGATACAATGCGTCCAATCCCGGAACATGGGAGACAGTAGCTGAAATATTAAAAACAGGCATCCGTAACGATGAGATATACTCCAATATTTATGATAACTATAGTGAACAACGGATGCGCCTGATGGGTTATGCCCTGAACAAAAAAATGGTTATTATCGCTCATTTGCATACAGGTTACATCTGGCTGACAAAAAAAGAACTACAGGACTATCATCATGTAATTGGCGACACCGAAGGCTTTGTAAACCTGCCTCTGTCAGTAAAAGGGATCCGGTTCTCCGCCCTCTTCATAGAAAAAGATGACCGGATCAAAATTTCCTTCCGTAGCAAGGGCAGTTTTGCCGTTAATATATTCTCTGCAGCTTATTTCCACGGCGGAGGCCATATCAATGCTGCCGGCGGAGAATGTTACGAAAACATGCAGGAAACACTCAGATATTTTGAGAAACGGCTCCATGAACACGCAGAGGAAATATAAAATTTTATTGATTTTGACAGGACTGGGCATTTCCGGCCTCTTTTTTTCCTGCTCCAACGGCAGAGAGAAAGAAACCCATCAGCAACACAAACAGGTACCTGAAGAAACGTTGATCCGCACCAATCAATATCTGGTGGAAAAAGATGATGAAAGAATCAGACAATTTATTAAACGACACCGATGGCACATGGACAAAACAGGTACCGGCCTGTGGTACCAAATCTATCATCATGGAAACGGAGAACAAATAACGGAAGGAAAATGGGTAACCATCTTTTATAAAATTTATTTATTAGACGGCACACTGTGTTACAGTTCCGATGAGACAGGTCCTAAGACATTCAGGGTCGGCCACGGAGGAGTAACATCGGGAGTGGAACAGGGAATCCTGATGCTAAAAAAAGGGGACAAAGCCCGTTTTATCCTCCCCCCATTCCTGGCATATGGTGTTCCCGGGGACCATCACAAGATACCCCCCAGGTCTGTCATTATTTATAACCTGGAAGTGAAAAATATAAAATAAATAAAGAAAGAAAATTGAAAATTTTACAATAGGTATGGCAGGATATTTGTTTTAACTTTACATCATAAAAAATACATCAATAATGAAAAAAATCGGACTTTTCTTATTGTTTCTTTTAATTGCTATCACTAGTCAGCATTGTCTAAAGGCTGTGGATTACGAAGCACAGGAACAAAAAGCTATTCAGGATTTCCTAAACACCAATGGCATTACAGTCCAGCCTAAAGAAAGCGGACTGTATTATGTAGAACAAGAGGCAGGCACCGGAGTTCAACCCATGGATAGCGATACCGTAAGTATCAATTACATTGTTTACAAACTAAATGGGTTGGTTTTCGATACCAATATTGAAGATGTGGCAAAAAATCACGGACTCTGGAACAGCAATGCCAGCTATAGTCCATTTTCTTTTGTGAAAGGATCCGGATCGGTCACTAAGGGTGTGGATGAAGGAGTGGGATACATGAAAACCGGCGGAAAAGCTACGCTTGTCATCCCTTCCAAATTAGCATATAAAGACTATCAGCCTCTTGCCTTTTATATCGAACTGCTTGAAGTAAACCATGATACAAC
>CAYLJE010000012.1:24974-34683 GCA_964383915.1 uncultured Rikenellaceae bacterium | reverse complement strand
ACACTAATTAGATTATTTTTCTCTTTTAGACATAATAACAACGATAGCTTCCATAGACTTCCTTCGGCAGGTAAAACCATTTGGTTTTTGCTAAAACAAAAAAAACAGATCACTCCAGGGATAAAGATATTACTTCCCCATTCCTTTCAGTCTGAAGACATATGCCAGGCTTTTTTCTCCATAAGACAGGGCAGGATCGTAAGACGGCATCTCAATTACCAGGTTTTTCCCTTTGTTTTTCCATGTCAGTGTGCCGGGATATCCCAGCAAAGTTATTTTCATTCCTGCTTTCCCATGAGCATTTTTCACCACCAGCTCTCTCCCCGGCCATTTCGGGCTGATGGCATACAGGTTGCCTGCTTTTTGTGTAAAAAAAATTTCTTTCACAGCATAGCCGGGTGTCGGATCAATCGTCTGTTTCAGGATGTAATCTCCCCCCAGATAATGTTGTTTGGGTTTGTAGTTCCGATCCCCTTTCGACCACTGGGTTGATTCTTTCCATTTCCGTGTACCGTAGATAGCTTCTCCGTTTTGTTTCAGCCACCGGCCCATCTGTATCAATCTCTCCTGCATGATCACCGGAATTTTTCCATGAGAGGTAGACCCTATATCCAGCAACAGGTTTCCGCCATGGCTGACAATATCTACCAGGAGCAGCACCAGGGCCCTGGCCGAGGTATAATCTTCCAGGTCTTCGGCCCGGTTATATCCAAAAGAAAATCCCATTCCGCGACATTCTTCCCACGGACGGTTAAAGTCGGCAGAAGCCTCATATTCGGTCGTAAAATATCCCCCGTGATGTTTCCGTGTCCCTTTTCCCCACCTGTCATTGATAACCACGGTCTTCCCTACCGGTGATTCATTAAAGAGCCAAGCCAGTAATTCGGGGGTATGCCACTTATCCGCAGTCATTTCCCACTCTCCATCGGCCCAGATCAGATCCGGCTTGTATTTTGTCACCAGGTCCTTGAACTGCGGGAAGAAATGGTCGGAAACAAACTTCTCCCGGTCCATGCGCCAGAGAGGATGGAACCATTCATACAAAGAATAATAGACCCCGAATTTGATGTCTGTTTTCCGGACAGCCTGTTCCAATTCTCCCAGCAAATCCCTGTGAGGGCCTATCTCCATACTGTTCCATGGGAATCCACGGTCATCAGCCTGCTTATTCGGCCACATACAATACCCGTCATGATGCTTGGAGGTAACCACGATATATTTCGCTCCGGACTGCTGAAACAGTTTTACCCATTCATCCGGGTTATATAATTCTGCTTTGAAATGTTTTGCAAAATCATAATACGTAAAATCTTTACCATAGGTGTTTCGTTGATAATCATACACCTCAGTGCCTTTAAACTGCCCATTACCGAACAAGCTCCTCGTCTGCAACCAGTACTGATACCATTCCGAGTAAGTACCTTTGGGTGTCCAGGCTGGTACGGAATAGACACCCCAGTGAATAAAAATACCGAATTTAGCATCCTCAAACCATGCAGGCACCGGACGCGCATCTATGGATTTCCAGTTGGGTTCTATCTTTTGCCGGGCAGAAAGGGTCCCCATAAAAAAGATTGTGCCGGTAAACAAAAGCAGCAAACTTTTTTTCATCATTATCATTTTTTTAAACATTATTTCGAAGAATCCTCCCTTGCAGGAAATGCAGGGACACCGGCTTCCGGATTATTCGGCTTAACCTTCCTACCCCATGACATTCCCTCTTCCAGTGTTTTGGAATGGAATGTCTTCTCTCCGTATCCTGTCAGGATGATCTTTTTCAGACGGAGTGTTCCCTGCATCACCCGGATCAGCACCTGCTTACCTTTTTCACCTGTGGTGACCACTATGTTCCCCCAGGCATACCCGTCAGACCAAAAGTACTTCCCGTTTTTTGCGGTCACTGTCATCGTCTTGGTTACAGCCGAGTAATGAAATCCCGTCAATGCCAGAACAGCCGACCAGCTGGCCATGGCTCGTCCGTAATGATGGCCACATTCGGCCTCGTCAAAAGGACTGCGTTTTCCCCCGTCATAACGGTTTCTTATATTCCGGATACATTTCAGGCCCGGGGCCTGTTGACCTTCATACAGCATACCCACCGCCGCCGTATATTCAAAGCCGGTCATCATTTCCGTAAAATAAGGAAACGGATTCTCAGGCCTGCCATGTGGGTAGCTTGCCATCACAAGACCGGCTTCGTTCCCTACGGCATAGCTGCGAAAACAGTTGAACCGGTCAAACTGATTACTGCGGTAATTAAATTTCATGATACTTTTCAGGGTTGTTTTCACATGATCCGGACGCACCAGGTATCCCAGTCCGTTCACATGGGCTGCATACTGCCCTACCAACTGGTCCACCAGGCAACCTTGCCCCAGCTGGTATTCGGGGTGGGATATTTTTTTTGAGCCCATCCCCACAACCAATCCCTGTTCTATCTTGTCAGGGCTGACAGGGACCTGTATCTTCTGTATAAAATATTCTCCATTAAACAGATGATCATCCGTCCATTGGCTTCCCCGCTTAAACAAGTGTCGGCAGGTATCGGCAAAATGCGTGTCCCCCACATAGCGGGCCATCTTTTCCATCGACCGTAATGCCCCCAGATACCAAATCTCCATTTGGGGATTGGGACCATAATATTCCACATCCATGGTGTTATGCTGCACTCCTTCCATCACCCCATCACGATCGGCATCCCATCCACCGGAAACCCAACAGAAACGTAAAGCTTTTTTCACCTGCGGATACAGTCTTTTCAGAAACTGATCGTCGCCGGAGAGCTGCCAGTCTCTGTACATTTTCATAATCGCCCCCATCTGGCCGTCGGCGGCAGCCCGTCCGTATTCTTTGCTCTCATTCTCGGGGAGTTTTACCCGAAAGCTCATCAGCCCGTTTTTGTCGGTAGCCAGTCCAAATTCAATATTCCTTCTGATCTTTGCCAGGTCTCCATATAAGAAACCCGTCGCCTGCTCATAATTCCACACATGCGTACAGGATCCGAAACAACATCCAGACCGGTCATTGCAACCTTCCCATGCATAAAAATTCCCGTCCGAGATACGGAAACAGGTCTGGGTACGTAAGGTGCTGGTATTGAATAAAGCCGCTTCTTTCACTACCTTCGGCAGGTCACTGTTACAAAAGGTCTGCACAAACTGAACCGTTTTCTTTTCCAGTGCCGGCAGTTCGGGCAATACCTGGCGTACCACATCCCACGCATCTGCGTATTTCAACGCATAATAATTTTTCAGCATTTTGTCCGACCAGGCCTTGCGATTGGGAAAGACCCAGGTAAGATAGAAATCCATCACATGTGTTTTCCCCGGCGGTATGGTCACCGATGCTGCCAGAGAGGCCATCGGTTTATTATCCAGCATCACGGGACGGTCTTCCAACCGGCCGTCGCGGCTGAAATCATCCCAGAAATCCAGCAGGGAGGTACCCCACCGCCAGGGTTTCCAGTTGGTACGGTAGCTTACATTTTCGGCCGTGGTCGTCATGGCAATGGTCCCCCACTGTTCGGCTCCGGGATTCATCCCTGCCGATGAGAGGAAAATGCCCTGAAAACCATGATCTTTCCGGAACTGATTGTGGTTACCGACGGCCAAGCCGCTGTTGCCATCTTCCCCGATAAAATTCTGCATGGTATAACACACTGACACCCTTGCCGGAGATGAAGAAGTATTTTCCAGGGCTATCCTGAACACAGCGACAGGGATTCCGCTGTTGTCAGGGTCTGCCGGGATCATAGGGTTAAAAGCATTAATAGTCACCTGCACGGGAACCGTCGAATCCCACAGGTGTACCTGCCCAAACGGATAAGCGGCATCGAAGGATGCATGCCGGAAACGCGGCCAGCCATGATTCGTGGCAACAGAGCCGGAAGAACCTTCATAGGTAAACAGAGGCGCAGGCCCTTCCATCAGTTTCGTTACTTTTTTATCGCCTGTTCTAACGTAAATGGCAAAGAACGGTGCAGTTTTCTGGATCCCCGGCCCCGGGTTGTAACCTTTTGCCGGCCGGTTCATGATTTCCCAGTCCTGGAGGTTGCCACGTCCTCCCAGCGACACTGTTCCTGTGCCGATCCCTCCGATGGGCAAAGCTATCTTATCCAAATGATGTTCATCATAATGCTTCAACACCGGCCATTTTTCTCCTTGTCCAAACAAGCTCACGGAAAGAATACCCGGTATGATAAAGAAAAATAATCCTGTCCGTAATGTTTTGTACAAAATACCCATTCTTCCTATTTTTCGTTAACCATAACTACTGTAATTTCCCATTCCCCTTTTTGGTTGATAGTGAAATAAAATTCGCCATAAGAAGAAGTAATAAATCCTTTAAAAGGATATTTTATCCCCTGCAAAACGATAGAAAAAAGATTATAATACATTATACACTAAAATATTAAATGATCTTAATTGATTTGCATAAGAAGGTAAAAGTAAAATAAGATGAGTCATTTTCAAAACGATTTTTGCCAAAAAAGAAAAAATATTTATCTTCATCCGCCATACATCCTCTGAATGATAAAATCTAACTAAATGAACTATAGATCATTTCCTTATTATCAAGAGATGACACTTGAGCTGATTTTTAATAATACGATCGAAATATACCGGAAATATTTTGGCTGGTTATTTTTTTACAGTTTTTTGTTTTTAGTAATTTTAAATTCCCTTTCCGGTGTTCTGCTGGCCGGAAAGCTGGATAACCTGGAACAGTTGGCTGAACATCCGAAACAGCTTGAGCAAATATTTGGCAGCCTTAGCTTATATATGATTGTGGTGTGGTTGGGATATTCTCTGATTTACCTGTTCCTCCACTATTTTATCATCGGAAAATACCTGTATCCGGAAAAAAGTCATGCCACTTTGTTTATGGAATCCATACGGAAGTATTACCTTAAATATTTACTGGTCATTTTCCTGGTTTTTATGATTATAACCCTTGGTACCATGGCGGGGTTGCTGGCATTGATCATCGGAGCTTTCGTAGCAGCTATTTTCCTCGGGACATCCTTATTTCCGGTTACACCCATCCTGATCATGGAAAACATGGGCGTCGGAGAAACCATCCATAGAAGTTTCTCGCTGGTCTTAAAAGATTTCTGGCATGTTATGGGTTATCTGATTGTTTTTTATCTGATTATCATTCTCTTTTCTCTTATTTTCAGTGCCCTCTCCATGGCTCCTTATGCATCTGGATTTTTCTCAAATATCTTTCACCCCCTTGCCGATGAGATGCAGCAAACCTCCGGCACTTTTCAACTGCTCCACCAGCCATTATATATTCTGCTTAACTCCTTCCTGGATGCTCTCCTCCTGCCACTAACCCCTATTTTTTCCGTGCTAATCTATTTTCATCTGAAACATAAGGAAGACAGTGAAGAAAGGATGATTGTCGATCAATGAAAGAGGCATGGTGAACACGTGAACTTCCCGGTTCGTCCCGCGGTACAAAGCCGGATCATTAATTCTTCACAGGCACCAGCCTGAACAGAGCTATTTCGCTATGGGTACCGATCTTCATGGGTGAGGCCTTTGACCGGCACGGTAAATTCCGTCGTCCGGAGATGTGAGGCATTCAGTATCCCGTAAAAACAAACCAGCAGGGTCAGGGACAGTGCCGCAACACCATAGATCAGGGGTGTTGCTTTGACCATCAGCCGGATCCCGTCCAATAGTGCAACGGACAGCAAAAGATAAAGAAGAAAACCCATGATAATGGATGCTGTTTTATACAACAAGCTGCCAAATGCACCCGTGTTATTGCCAAATACGGCAAACCCTGCGATCATAAAAACTGTCAGGAAGCCCCCATCTCTTTCACAGCCACCCCTAATTTTTTCAGATCTTCTACTACTCCATACTGATTAGCACACCAACTACAAGCTTCAGGTATGACCCCGGATTTTCTCAGTTTTCTCACCATTTTCTGTAGCTCTTTATCACCAGCTAGCAGTTTTGCAGAAGGACCCCAGATGATCAAAGTTATCTGATTAAACCATCCCTGCTTTTTTGCATTATATAAATAGAGGTTAATCATTTTGGTAAAAACTTCTTTTTCACCCGTTGTCCATACCACGACAAGCTTCGTCGAATCAATCTTTAGCTCGCCGTAGGGAGCCTCCTGTGCCGGCAGTTTGCTTCCGCCAAACAAAAAGGCCGTTGTCAATAAAAAAGAAAATACTATTTCTTTCATGTATTGTTTTTACAATATTCGTGGCCGAAGAGATACATACTTACTGCCTTTTTTATGGTTCAACTGAGCCTTAAATCCTATAATGTTGGCAAAATGTGCCGATTTATCTTTTTATCCGATTTTCAGTTTTGATCCCTTTAATTCGTCTGAACTCTCTCGTGTTTTCTTTTACCATTATAAGCTTGTTTGCAATGGCGGTGCACCCAATAAGTATGACCAGATGGCGAAGGAAAGGAGCCAATCCTCATTATACGGACTGTAATCCGCAATCTTTTTAGGTTTCCACAAGTCAGGTGATATCCGCAACCTGGTTCCTGTCTTCTGCTTTCTGTGCTTCCACCTTATTTCACCCTGATGTCCAGTTTGTCATTTGATGGTAATGGCGGAAACGGATTGTGTGGCTCGGTCTGGTACCAGTAAGCCACGGAAGAGAGGTCGTCCTGTAATGGCAGATAACGCCCCCCACTCTGCCACCCCAGTGCCTGGATCGTCACCTTCAGATAATGGTCAAACCGCACCGGATCAGTGATATGCCAACGATATTCTCCCACCCTGCTCAGATATTTTCCCAACGTATCTTTGACATAATAAAAGCCCGAGTAAGGGGATGTAAAAGAAGAGTAAGTGTCACGACCATTCTTTCCTTTCCTCATCTCAAACCCGTATGATCCATTGAAATAATCTTCTTCCCCCGTACCACAAATGGTGGGAAACTTTTTATCCCCGTCAATGTAGAACTTGATCTCTCCCTCACCCCACCATCCTGGGCTGAAGGCACCATGCGACAAATAGGTGCCAACATATTGTCCTTTGCCTTTGATCCCATCCACGATCGTGTAAGGTTCTTTATATTTCAATGGATTTTCCCTCCGGAATTCTGCATGAAAATAGGCCACATCTCTTGGTATTTTCGTCAGGGCATAATCCACCTGATAGTATAACACCACTTCTTTGTCACTCCTGTTTTCCATGGTCATCCTGCATTTTCTCCTGAACGGCATCTGCCAGTAACTGTTAAATCCGTTATGCGGATTTACACACATAACCAGCGAGGTGATGCGGGGTTCATTTCCCCAGCCCCAGCCGGAGAGGAAAAAATCACCCACAGGCACCTCCACAGAGGGAGATGTTTCATTATCCCAGTAGATCCTGAAGATGGTCAATCTGTAGTTTCCCGTGGGGGTCATCCAGATATGTTTAATCACACCGGGCCCTGCAATAGCAGCCATGGTAAAAGTCTCTCCCGGTTTAATTCTTATATACGGATTTACTTTCCAGCCCTGACCCAGTTCCCGGGCTGCACGGGCTGCGCTTCCTTCCTTCAGCGTTGTCATTCCTCCTTTTCCTTTTTCTCCGGTAAGATTCTCAGGGCTGATAGAATGCGTTTCTGCATCCGATAAACGGTAAAGATTCCCTATCGCGGTATCTACGCCGTTAAACCGCTGCACCTCCTGTCTGCATGAGCCTAATGCCAGTATCAACAGGGGAAAAAGTAATAGTTGTTTTTTCATCTTTTGAGTTATTTAGTTATTAACAATAAGAGTCAGAAAACCGTCGGATGTCACAGTAGCAATTATTCTCTATGAAGAACAAAAGCCCCTTTCAGGCGTATATCTTCCGAGGAACTACCCACAAAAACTTCAAATTTTCCCGGTTCAACCGTAAACTCCAGATCTCTGCCATAAAACCCCAGATCACGGGGCGTCAGGATAAGCGATACCCGTTTTTTTTCACCCGGCTTTAAAGTTACCCTTTCAAAGCCACGCAGGACCTTTTCATAGGTGATCACCGAACTGTACACATCATTCACATATAGTTGTGCCACCTCGTTGCCGGTACGCTCGCCGGTATTCTCCACTGTAAAAGACACATGAATTTGGTTTAACAAGCCGGCCGTATCAGGATCAATTACCAGGTCGGAGTATTTAAAAGAGGTGTAACTCAACCCGTACCCAAAAGGAAACAGAGGACCGGACACACGGGATTTCCCCTTTGAACGATCGCCGGGCATGAAAGGAAAGGCATAAGGAATCTGTCCAACCGTTTTTGGAAATGTTACAGGCAGTTTCCCCCCCGGGTTATAATTGCCGAACAGCACATCGGCAATCGCTTTTCCGGTATATTCTCCGGGAAACCACGCTTCGAGAATCGCCGGCACATGTCCGGCACACCAATTGATAGTTATGGGACGGCCGTTAAGCAGCACGAGCACCACCGGCTTTCCGGTGCCATACACTGCCTGAATCATATCCCGTTGACGGCCGGCCAGGTTGAGCGAGGAACGTGAGCTCCCTTCCCTGCAAATCCGGTTGTCATCTCCCAAAACCACAATAGCTACGTCCGACTTTTTTGCAATCCTGACCGCCTCAGCTATCATTTTCTTTTCTTCTGCGGTCATGGGAAAAGGATACAAGTCACTTTCCGGAAAGTGATCATCTATCAGATGGCAGCCTTTGGTATGCAGCACATGTGTCGAAGAGGATACAGCCTGCCGGATTCCGTCCAGGACAGTGATCAGCTTCGGATTCCGTGGACCATAACGGGAGGATATCTCCTTCACTTGTTCAATGTCAGGACCGATCACCGCAATGGTCTTTATTGATTTTTTCAGGGGGAGTAGTCCTCCCTCATTTTTCAGCAGCACCATTGATTCATGTGCCGCCCGTAAGGCCACCTTTTTATGCTCCCTGGAATGTACAATAGTATCGGCTGCTTCCGGATGCGCCACATAAGGACGGTCAAAAAGACCCAACAAAAATTTCACACGCAAAACATCTGCCACCCTGCTGTTCAGGGTTTCTTCCGACAATTTCCCATCCCTGACGGCATCCCGTAACGGCATAATAAACACTTCCGGTTTGGTGAAGGTAGTACGGACATTCAGTCCGGCATTGAAAGCGCGGGCAATGGCATCTTCATAAGTTGGTGAGACTTTGTGTTTGGTATATAAATATTCCAGGGCATCGCTGTCGGAAACGACATAACCTTTAAATCCAAATTTCTGACGCAGGATAGTGGTAAGGAAATAATGGCTACCGGTAATGGGAATTCCATTGTAGTCATTATAGGAACTCATTACCCCCAGTCCACCGGCTTCGGTAAAATCCACCCGGAAAGGCTCAAGAAAAAGTGACCATACCGCCCGGATTGTCTCATGCGGGTCGGTACGGGAAGCGCCGTCACGTCCTCCCACCGGCACACTGTAAACGGCATAGTGTTTGGCTGTCGAAGCCACCCCCCGGCTCTGCAGGCCCAATACCTCCTGTTTTCCCATTTGTGCCACCAGGTAAGGATCTTCACCGTATGTTTCTACAATCCTCCCCCACCGTGGGTCACGGCCGAGGCCAAGGATCGGGGAATAGACATTGGTATATCCCAGTGCCCGGGCTTCCGTTCCTGTAACTTCTCCGATTCTGCTTACCAGCGCTCTATCCCAGGCAGAGGCCACCCCGATCTGGGCAGGGAAATAGGTTGCTTTGTAATGACAGATTCCCCGGATCCC
>CAYLJE010000012.1:0-24874 GCA_964383915.1 uncultured Rikenellaceae bacterium | reverse complement strand
ATCCGGCAACATTCACATTCTCGTATGGATCGTTCCGGTGGTCATACAGCTCGATCCCCGGTTTTTCTTTCCGGAAATAGCGGGTCAGACGATACCGCGGCGTCCTCACGGTGACTCCATGGCGGTAATAACTGTAAGCCACATCTTTCCAGGATGTCCGGTCGGGATTATCGAGCAGGGACTTAAAACTTTGACCATCCGTATGAAGCGTATCCCGGATTCCACACAACTCCATGAGGGTAGGATAAATATCTATGGCGCTGACCACCCTGTGACAGGGGATTCCACGGGTCACTCCGGGCACACGCATAATAAAAGCGCTGCGCAGCGCCCATTCAAAGATGGTATGTTTCCCCCACACCCGGTCATCACCCAGATGCCAGCCATGATCTCCCCATAAGACCACAATGGTATTATCACCCAGTCCGAGACTATCCAGCTCATCCACTACCTTTCCTATCTGGGCATCCACATAACTGATGGCAGCATAATAAGCATGCCGCAGCTTGCGTGCATACGCATCAGATACCGGATCTGTCAGGGAAGGATGTTCTTCTCCCAGCTTGTATTGATTAAATTCTCCGCTTTGGTGCAAGCTGGCCGGATTTACATTTTCAGGAATATCCGGAGAAGGGGTCAAAGGGATGGCAAATTCATCGTATAGGTCCCAGTATTTTTTAGGAGAATTAAAAGGCAGATGGGGTTTAAAAAAACCAACCCCCAGGAAGAAAGGCTGTTTTCTTTGAGCCAGTTCACGAAGTTTTTTCAGGGCCAACGCGGCTGTCAGACCATCCGGATATCCATCGTCATTTACCCTTCCACATTCATAAGGTTTCACTTCCTTATTCTTTGTGTTCCGGTCACTACCATCCGCATATCCAAAAAAAGCGTTCCATCCTGTACCCCATTTACCGGGGTTAAAAAGCATCTCATCCCAGCTATGAGGTAATTCCAGGGGAGCTCCTTCAGGAGTCCCGTTATACGGATAAATCCTTCCGTCAGCATAATGACTGATTTTGCCAATGCCCACAGTATAATATCCATGCATTCTCAACCTCTCAATGAACGTTTCAGGTCTGTCGTGGATTTTTGCCTCCCCGATAAAATGCCGGCAGGCCTGATTGGACAGTGCCATTAAAGAGCGTGGAAGAAACCCGGTAAGCATACTATACCGTGAAGCACCGCAGGTAGGCACCGTAGCATATTGGTTGGTAAAAAGCATCCCTTCCTTCGCCAGCCGATCCATATTGGGACTGTAAATATTCGCGTCCCCATAACAATGAAGCTCGGGACGCAGATCATCCACAAACAAAAACAACACATTTGACTTCCTTTCTGTTCCCTTCTCAGCAGGATCAAAATGACAGGAAAAAAATAGCGAGATAAAAACGATCAGAAAAAAAGATAAAACAACCGTTCGTTTCATTACCTGTTACCTGATTAATTAAATAAATTTTATTCAAAATTAGTAAATCTTATGGAAAAACAGTAACGATTCATATTGCGAAAAACTTCACCTCCTTATAAATGACTAATTTACTATTACATAGAATGTCATACCGTTTAAAATCTTTCATCATACAATTACCGCAAAAAAAATATATGCGTGCACGTCCACGCAAACAAAATTATTTTTATTTTTGTAAAAAATATATCCATGAAAAAAGTTAGCATCAAGGACATTGCCCAACGTGCCGGCGTATCTATTGGCACCGTGGACCGGGTTATCCACAAGCGGGGACGGGTTTCGGAAAGTACCGGGAAAAAGATTCTAAAGATCTGCAAAGAATTGAACTACGAGCCCAATGTTTTGGCACAGCGACTTGCTTCGGACAAAACTTTTGTTTTTGCCACTTTCACTCCCGAGCCTAAACATGACAACGCTTACTGGAAAATGCCTCTGGAAGGTATTTTGAAAGCAGCAGATGAGATATCCGGTTACAGGGTTCGTGTAGATCAATATTTTTTTGATCAGGATGATGAAGAATCTTTTCGCCAGCAATCGCTGAATCTTCTGTTATCCAAGCCTGACGGGGTATTGATCGCTCCCCTCTTCCACCGGGAAGCCGGAGATCTGGCACGTAAACTGGATACGAACCATATACCCTATGTCTTTATCGATTCAAAAGTAGAAGACACCCATTACCTGAGTTATTTTGGGCAGAACGCTTTTCAAAGCGGATATCTGGCAGGACGGCTGATCTGGTTTCATCTGAAAAAACATGCCGAAGTCATCATCGTTAATTTTACATCCGATCTGGAGAATCATCTGCATCTGAAGAATAGGGAAAAAGGATTGCGGCAGTTTTTGAAAGATTATAATTTCGGAGGAACCGTAACAGGATTGAACATCAGTCCGAAAGACGAACTGCTGCTCACCCATACCATGTATGAAAGGCTGCACCGCAAAACCCGCGGACTCTTTGTTACCTCTTCCGCACACAAAGTGGCACGCAGCCTGCAGAAAATCGGAAAGGATAAATTATTATTTGTTGGGTATGATCTGACACCCGATAATGCCACCTATCTGAACAAGGGGATCATTGATGTTCTCTTGTGTCAGAAGCCTATGACGCAAGGCTATGAAGGATTAAAGGTTCTTTTCAACCATCTTGTACGTAAGAAAGTTGTAAAAAAAGACTATACGATACCCATCGAAATTATCGTTAAGGAAAACTATCAAGATTATTCTGACTTTTAAAATTATAAATTTATGAAACCGACTTTAAAAAAACTATCGTTTGATGATCTGAAAGATAAAGTATGTGTAGTCACCGGAGGAGGAGGGGCCATTGGGTCTTCTCTTGCTCTTTATCTGGCCTGGGGAGGAGTCCGTATGGCCATCCTTGACCTGAATGGCCCGCGGGCCCGTGAAGTGGCAGAGCAAATCACTAAGAAAACAAAAAAACATGCGCTGGGAATAGCAACCGATGTATTGTCAAAAGAGTCCCTGCAACAGGCAAAAGAAAAAATCAACAAAGAATTCGGGAAAGTGGACTTTCTGATCAATGCCGCCGGGGGAAACTCTCCTAAAGCAACAACTGACCTGGAGTTTCTTGAGTCGGTAACTGAAGAAGATCTGCAAAAATCTATTTACGGGCTGGACATCGAAGGATTTCGCTGGGTGTTTGATTTAAACCTGTCAGGGACTTTGTTGCCCACCCTGGTATTTACCCGTGATATGCTGGATTTAGGACAAGGAGTAGTCATTAACTTCTCTTCTATGAGCGCCCTGAGACCCTTAACCCGCGTAGGTGCTTATTCTGCCGCTAAGGCAGCAGTGTCCAACCTTACCGAATGGCTGGCCGTTCACCTGGCTAAAAAAAATATACGGGTCAATGCCGTAGCCCCCGGTTTTTTTGAAGGAGAACAAAACCGTTTCCTGCTCTATGATGAAAAAAGCGGAAAACTTTCTGCCCGCGGAGAAAAGATTATTTCAAATACGCCTATGGGACGTTTTGGAGATTTTGAAGAAATCCATGGGAGCATTGCCTTCCTGTTGTCCGGAATGGCCAGTTTCATCACCGGTATTACCCTGCCGATAGACGGAGGGTTTAATGCATATTGTGGAGTATAGATTGAATGTAAAATGTAAAATTTTGAAATATCCTATTTTAATATTTTCTTTTACAAACTTTATAAAAACCTTTTAAAGATGAAAAAAAATGTCATCGTCGCACAATCCGGGGGGCCTTCTCCGGTTATCAATAACTCATTACGCGGGATTATTGAGGCTTGTAAGTCTTATCCCAATCATTTCGGGACGGTTTATGCCGGCTGGCATGGCATCGAAGGGGTGTTAAAAGAAGAGTTGCTGAATCTTTCATTACAAAAAGAAGAAGAAATCGCACTACTGAAAAACACACCGGCAGCAGGAAGTATCGGCACCTGTCGATATAAGCTAAAAAATCATCAGGAAAAAGATCTTCAGCGTATTGTGGACGTCTTCCGTGCTCATAACATAGGATATTTCTTCTATATCGGCGGGAATGATTCCCAGCATACGGCATATAAAGTAAGCGATATTTGCAAGAAAAAGGGTCTGGACGTCATCGCTGTGGGGGTTCCCAAGACCATTGACAATGATGTTGGGGACAATGAGTTTAAGCTGATTGATCACACCCCCGGCTATGGTAGTGTCGCCCGATACTGGAGTCATATTGTGCAGAATGCCGATGAGGAAAACAGAGGGTCCTCCCCTGCTGACCCGGTGCTAGTATTGCAGGCTATGGGGCGAAAGATAGGATACATCCCGGCAGCAGCCCGTCTGGCAGACCCGGAACGAAAGTCCCCTCTGCAGATTTACCTGGCCGAGTCAGATATCAGTCTGACGGAAACGGCAGATCATATCAATGACCAGTTAAAAAAAGACGGCCGGTGCCTGGTGGTAGTGAGTGAAGGCTTTGACGCAGGATATCTGGGAGATGTGAAAGATTCGTTTGGACATACCAATTTCGGAGCCACAAAAACATCAGTCTATCAAACCATTATCAATTATCTGAATGAAAAAGGTCTGAAAGCCAGGGGAGTTGCACGCGGCCAGGTAATGGGCACCGACCAGCGCGATACGGCTATTTATGCCTCCACCGTGGACCTGGACGAAGCTTATCAGGTGGGGAAAAAAGCCGTGGAGATTGCTCTGCATGAAGGCAACGGCTGGATGGCTACCATCCTGCGTAAGCCCGGGTCTGTTTATGCTGTTAATTATGATAAAGTCCCACTGGAAAAAGTAGCACTTTCTGAACGTAGTTTCCCGGAAAAATGGATCGCCGGAAACCGGATAGATGTGACGGATGACTTTCTGGATTATGTACGACCCCTTATCGGCACTGACTGGCCATCTGTACCACTCGTGAACGGACTTCAGCGATTCACCCGCTTCGAACCCATCTTTGCAGAACAAAAACTAAAAAAGTATATACCACAAGCCTATGCCTGAAGGCGAATATAGAATGTAGAATTTTGAATATTTAGTTTTTTTATGTCTGAGAAAAGAAAATATGATCTTGAAAAAAGATTGATCGATTTTGCAGTGATTGTGATGAAGATCGCAGATAAGTTACATAAATCGTTTTTAGGGTATAATCTGGGAAGCCAATTGATCCGGTCGGGAACTTCTCCTGCTTTGAACTACGGCGAAGTTCAAGGATCGTCATCTAAAAAAGACTTTATTTATAAAATGGGTATTTGCCTGAAAGAATTACGCGAAACAAGCGTTGCATTAAAAATTGCTATAAAGCTAAACTTTCGGGATTTAAAGCTGGGACTTGAAGAAGCACTGACGGAAAACATCGAATTAATTTCAATATTTTCTACAAGTATTAAAACTGCTAAAAACAAATAAAAAAATTTACATTTTACATTCTAAATTCTCATTATATGGACTATCAGAAAATTTTGAAAGATCTAAAGCCGGAAAAGGATTTTTTTATCGGTATTGATTCTGACGGCTGTGTATTCGACTCTATGGAGCCCAAGCAGAAGGAATTCTTCTGTCCGAATGTACTGCGTTACTTCGGGCTGCTGCCTGTCTCGAAGGTTGCCCGCGAGACCTGGGAATTTGTCAATCTATATTCCCGCACGCGGGGCATCAACCGTTTTCTGGCCCTTCTTGAGTTTGCCCGACTGCTGGCCGACCGGCCTGAGGTAGCCACCCGCGGTCAGCAGGTCCCCGACTTGTCAACGCTGGAAGAATGGACCCAAAAAGAGACAAAACTGGGAAATTCCACCCTGAAAGAATACGCGTCCCATACCGATGACGAGATGATCCGCCG
The DNA here is from genome assembly GCA_964383915.1 of uncultured Rikenellaceae bacterium. Lineage (GTDB taxonomy): Bacteria > Bacteroidota > Bacteroidia > Bacteroidales > VadinHA17 > DRPN01. Next base: position 19,100 of record CAYLJE010000012.1, on the reverse strand, counting down.
CGTATTGGAATGGTCGGAGAAAGTAAATGAAGAGATCGGAATATGGGTCAAGGGACTGAAGCCTTTCTCCGGGGTAAGGGAATCTCTTGGAATCACCCGTGACAAAGCCGATGCTATGGTAGTCTCCCAGACCCCTGTCGAGGCCCTTGAAAGGGAATGGGAAGAAAATGACATCAATAATTATGTCCGTATCATTGCCGGTCAGGAATATGGTACCAAGACCGAGCATCTGGCCCTGGCCGCCAAAGGCAAATACCCGGATGACCGTATCCTGATGGTGGGAGATGCCCCCGGGGATATGAAAGCTGCCCATAAAAACAGGATCCTCTTCTATCCGGTAAATCCCGGCCGGGAAGAAGAATCATGGGAGCGTTTTCATAAAGAAGCCCTGGGCCGTTTCTTTGAGGGGGGTTATGCCGGAAAATACGAAGAAGAACTGATCGAAGAATTTAATAATAGTCTGCCTTCCACGCCTCCGTGGAGTAAATAGTTATTTTTCTAAAGCGTATGTATCATGATTTATTACGAAAAAGGATCGGAGACGACAAAACTGGAAGGGAAAGATTTGAAAAAGGGCTTGTTTACGGCCTTTGAGAAAGTCGGGACTGCCAGAAAAATACTGGTCATTCCGCCCGACATGACCCGCTTTCATTCCCGTGCCGGTGAGCTTACGCGGTATGCGTATGCATATTTTGGAAAATCGCTGACCGACATACTGCCGGCACTGGGCACCCACAACCCCATGACTGCTGAACAGATCAGAAACATGTTCGGTGAAACACCCCTTTCCCTGTTCCGAGAACACAATTGGCGGAAAGATGTTATCACACTGGGAAACGTACCGGGAGACTATATCCGGGAGATCACGGAAGGAAGACTCTCCTTCGACTGGCCTGCCCAAGTTAACCGGTTGCTGAAAGAAGGAGGTCATGATCTGATTCTTTCTCCCGGCCAGGTGGTCCCTCACGAAGTTATCGGCATGGCCAATTACAATAAAAATATTTTCGTAGGTACCGGCGGGTACGAAGGCATCAACAAGAGTCATTTTCTCGGAGCCATGTATGGTATAGAACGAATCATGGGTCGCGCTGATAATCCGGTCAGGTCGGTACTGAACAAAGCCTCGGAAATGTTTGGGAACCAATTACCTCCAATTTTGTATATATTGACCGTAATTGGTATGGACGAAAATGACGAGCTGGTTACCCGCGGTCTGTTTATAGGAGATGATGACGAAACTTTTTACCGGGCTGCCGCTCTTTCGGCAAAAGTTAACATCCAACTTCTGGACAAGCCGCTGAAAAAAGTAGTGGTATTCCTGGATCCTGTGGAATATAAAAGCACCTGGCTGGGAAACAAAGCCATCTATCGTACCCGTATGGCCTTAGCCGACAACGGAGAACTGATTATCCTGGCCCCCGGTGTGCGGATGTTTGGTGAAGACAAAGAAATAGACCGTCTGATACGTAAATACGGTTACTACGGAACGGATATCACACTAAACCATGTAGAAAGCAATCGGGATCTTGCCGATAATCTGGCTGCTGCTGCCCATCTTATCCATGGCTCTTCCGAAGGAAGATTTCAAATCACTTACTGCCCGGGGAACCTATCAAAAGAAGAAATAGAACAGGTTGGATTCAAATATAACAATCTTGAGCAGATGGAAAAAATCTACGATATTCATTCTCTGAAAGAAGGATTTAATACTCTCACCAACGACGGGGAAGAGATTTTTTTCATCTCCAATCCGGCTTTGGGCTTATGGGCCGAAAAATACAAATTTCCGAACCCTTAAATTGATATCAAATGGAGCAAATCAACTGGGGAATCATAGGTTGCGGAACCGTTACCGAAAAGAAGAGTGGACCTGCCTTTCAAAAAGCAGACGGGTCACGGCTTGTGGCCGTGATGCGCCGCGATGCTTCGCTGGCAGAAGATTATGCCCGTCGTCACAACGTTCCGCGATGGTATGACCGGGCCTCTGATCTCATCCATGATCCGGATGTTCATGCCATTTATGTTGCTACCCCGCCTCATGTTCATGCACAATATACCATAGAAGCCCTGAAAGCAGGCAAGCCGGTATATGTGGAAAAGCCCATGGCACGTACCTATGCCGAGTGTCTGAAAATGAACCGGGTATCCGAAGAAACCGGAATGCCACTGTTCGTAGCTTACTATCGCCGCCGTTTGCCCGGTTTCATGAAAGTTAAGGAGTGGATAACATCGGGGAAAATAGGCACCCCGCGTTTTGTATTCCTGCGGTTGCTCCTACCTCCACGATCCGAAGACTTTACCCCGCAACATCTTCCCTGGCGCGTAAATCCGGAAATAGCCGGCGCCGGCTATTTCTATGATCTGGCATCTCATCAGCTGGATATTCTGGATTACTTTTTCGGAGCTGTCCGGGAAGTACAATCCATCGTAAAAAATACCGCGGGATTATACGAAGCCGAAGATACTGTCTTTGCCAATTTCTCTTTTGAATCAGGAATAACCGGCCAGGGGACGTGGCATTTTGCAGCCGCTCCGGAAGATCATACGGACACCATAGACATTTACGGTACGGAAGGATCCATACATTATTCCACCTACAAAGTAATTCCGGTGAAACTGGTGACAAAAGAAGGGACAACCGAATATACTTATACCAATCCGGAGAACATCCAATATAATCTGATACGCACCGTTGTCGGGGAACTGCAGGGGAAGGACCATTGTCCCAGCACCGGTACGACAGCAGCCCGTACCAACCGCGTGTTAGAAGAGATAATCAAACCTTATTATGAAAAAGGATGAAGTTTGTTGCCGACGATAAGATCCCTTTTTTAAAAGGAGTTTTGGAACCCTTTGCAGAGGTGGTTTATTTACCCGGAAAGGAAATATCCCGAAGGCACCTGGCGGATGCGGACGCACTGATCACCCGCACCCGCACCAAGGTAAACCGTGAGCTGCTGAAAGCAACAAAGGTACGTTTCATCGCTACGGCTACCATAGGATATGATCATATTGACACTGCTTATCTGAAAGAAAAACATATTCCGTGGACAAATGCACCGGGATGCAATGCCGGATCGGTCATGCAATATATAGCGGCAGCCTTATCATGGTTGGAGAGAAACAGGGGTATTCGTTATGATAAAACTACGCTTGGGATTATTGGTGTCGGGCATGTGGGTTCAAAAGTAGCTCGGTTGGCTACATCCCTGGGAATAGAGGTACTGTTAAATGATCCGCCGCGTCAAAGAAAAGAAGAAGATAAAGACTTTGTTTCCCTGACAACCCTTTTGAAGGATTCGGATATTATCACCCTGCATGTGCCTTTGAACAAAACAGGTCCAGACAAAACACTTGACATGGTGGATGAACTATTTATGAGCCGGATGAAACCGGGAGCCATTCTGATAAACAGTTCACGCGGAGCAGTGGTCGAGGATGCCGTCCTGAAAGAAGCATTACGCACAGAACATCTCGGAGGACTGGTAATGGATGTCTGGAACCATGAACCCGATATAGACCCTGGTTTACTACAGGCAACCGACCTCGGCACCCCTCACATTGCCGGTTATTCGGCAGATGGAAAAGCCAATGGTACGGCCATGTCGGTACAGGCCATTGCCCGTTTTTTCAATCTCCCCCTCGCCAACTGGTACCCAAAAGAAATACCTCCTCCGGAAGAACCGCTCATTCCCCTGACGAATGATCTGACTGACCGACAAAAAGTACTGATACAAGCAATCCTGCATACTTATCCCATAGAAAGGGATGATCATGATCTGAAGAAAAACCCGGCACAGTTTGAGCAACTACGGGGAAACTATCCGGTAAGGAGGGAATTTCATAATTATTCAATCAAAATGTCAAAAAATGACAAAACACTGGAAAATATATTCAAAGAGATAGGTTTTAACATAAAAAATTAAACAAAATGAAAAAAAAAGCAGATATCGGCATGATCGGTCTTGCCGTCATGGGGACAAGTCTTGCCAGGAATATGGCAGAAAAGGGGTTTACCGTTGCAGTATACGATGTGATGCCCGGATTGCTTAATACCTTTCGTAAAAATTATGGAGGGTCAGGAAATTTTATTGTGGCAGAGTCACTGCCATCGCTGGCGAATGCTTTGAAAAAACCCCGGAAAGTGATGATGATGATCCGGGCCGGAAAGCCGGTGGATGAAGTGATTGAGAAGTTATTGATGGTTCTGGAAGCCGGAGATATGATTATTGACGGCGGGAATTCCAATTTTCAGGATACGATAAGAAGGACCGCGTATGTGGAGAGTAAAGGGCTTTTCTTTATCGGTACGGGCGTTTCCGGCGGGGAGGAGGGTGCCCTGAACGGACCCTCTCTGATGCCAGGGGGATCGAAAGAAGCCTGGCCACAGGTAAAAGACATCTTTCAGAAAATCAGTGCCAAAGTAGAAGACGGCACTTCCTGTGCCGATTGGATCGGAGACAACGGAGCCGGTCATTTTGTCAAGATGGTACATAACGGAATTGAATACGGGGACATGCAGTTGATCTCTGAAGCTTATTTTATGATGAAAAAACTGTTGGGGATGGCTCCTGAAGACATGCATGAGGTCTTTGCCGAATGGAACAAAGGAGAACTGGATAGTTACCTGATTGAAATAACAGCAGACATAATGGCTTATAAAGATGAAGACGGAGAACCGCTGGTGGAAAAGATACTGGACACTGCCGGACAGAAAGGCACCGGCAAATGGACTGGTATTGCTGCCCTAGAAGAGGGGATCCCACTCACGTTGATTGTTGAATCGGTCTTTGCGAGAGCCTTGTCGGCACAAAAAGAAGAAAGGGTAGCTGCTTCCAAAGTGATTACCGGACCCCAACCTCTCTTCACGGACGACAAAGAAGCATTTATCGAAGATATCAGAAAGGCATTATACGCTTCCAAGATCATCTCCTATGCGCAGGGGTACACTCTTTTGCGTGAAGCAGCCAGGACTTATCATTGGGATCTTAACTTTGGCAGAATTGCCCTGTTATGGCGGGGAGGATGCATTATCCGTTCGACTTTTCTGGTTAAGATCAATGAAGCTTATGCAAAAAATCCCGCACTCCCCAATCTGATCCTGGATCCCTACTTCAGATCTATTGTTGAAAATTCCCAGGACAGCTTACGCAAAGTCGTCAGCACAGCCCTGAACAACGGTATCCCCGTGCCCACCATGGCTGCAGCCCTGACTTATTTTGACGGGTACCGCACCGACCGGTTGCCGGCCAATCTGCTGCAGGCTCAGCGTGATTACTTTGGGGCCCATACTTACGAACGCATCGACCGGCCACGGGGTGAAATCTTCCACACCAACTGGACCGGCCACGGAGGAGATACCGCTTCGACGACGTATAATGCATGAGGAATGCAGAATGTAGAATTATGAAAACATTTCTGGATGAAAACTTCCTGTTGCAGAACAAAACGGCCCGTCGGCTCTATCATGAATATGCCGAGTTGCAGCCTATCATTGACTACCATTGCCACCTGCCGGTAAAAGATATTGCCGGAGATCACCGGTTCCGCGATCTGCAGGAAATCTGGCTGGCAGGCGATCATTATAAATGGCGGGCTATGCGCACCAACGGGGTGGAGGAAAGATACTGCACAGGAGATGCTTTGCCCTGGAAAAAGTTTGAAAAATGGGCAGAAACGGTTCCCTATACGTTAAGAAACCCCCTGTATCACTGGACTCATCTGGAGTTGAAGCGGTATTTTGGTATCACCGGCTTGCTGAATCCTGACACAGCAAAAAAGATATGGGATACAGCCAATGAAAAACTGCAACAACCAGATTACTCCTGCCGTAATCTCCTGATAAAAATGAATGTGGAGGTAGTTTGTACTACGGATGATCCGGCAGACTCACTGGAATATCACGAACAATTGCAAAAGGAATTCCGGAAAGTTAAGGTGTTTCCTGCTTTTCGTCCCGATAAAGCTATGGCTGTGGAAGATCCGGTAACTTATAATGCATATCTGGACCGGCTGGTCGGAGTTTCCGGTACGGACATCAGCAGATACCGTGATCTGCAGGATGCATTAAAAAAAAGGCATGATTTCTTCGATGCCCATGGCTGCCGGCTTTCGGACCATGGTATAGATACCTTCTATGCCGAAGATTATACTGACCAAGAAATTGATCTTATCTTCCGGAAAGTCCGGGAAGGAAAACAGATATCATTGACTGAACAAAAAAAGATCAAAACAGCCCTGTTGGAAGATTTTGCTGTTATGGATCATGAAAAAGGCTGGGTGCAGCAATATCATTACGGTGCCATGCGCAACAATAATACCCGCATGTTCAAAAAACTGGGGCCGGATACCGGTTTTGATTCGATGGATGACCTGCCGGCAGCCCGGAACATGAGCCGTTTTCTCGACCGTCTGGCTCACCGTAAGAGCCTGACAAAGACCATTCTTTACAACCTGAACCCAGCAGATAATGAGATGGTTGCAACCATGGCAGGCAATTTTCAGGATGGATCGGTACCGGGCAAAATACAGTTTGGGGCTGCCTGGTGGTTCCTCGACCAAAAAAAAGGCATAGAGCAACAACTAAATGCCCTGTCATCACTGGGTTTATTAAGTCGTTTTGTAGGTATGCTTACCGACTCCAGGAGTTTTATGTCTTACCCACGGCATGAATATTTCAGGAGAATACTCTGTAACCTGATCGGAGAAGATGTTGAGAAAGGCCTTTTACCTGCTGATTTCTCTTTACTTGGCCCATTGGTGCAAAATATATGTTATTTTAATGCCAAAAATTATTTCAAGTTCTAAAAAACTCTTTATTTTTGGCCTGACTTTTAGCTGTCGTTATTATTAATTAATCATTATAAATTATGGACACTATTTCAAGAAGAGCTGCTGATAATATTAGAATCCTCTCTGCCGCTATGGTTGAAAGAGCCCAGTCGGGACATCCGGGCGGGTCTATGGGAGGAGCTGACTTTATCCATATCCTTTATTCTGAATTTCTGAACTTTGATCCCACGGACATGACCTGGCCCAACAGGGATCGTTTTTTCCTGGATCCCGGCCACTTGTCTCCGATGTTGTATTCTGTTCTTACTTTTACGGGACATTTCTCCCTTGAGGACCTGAAAAAATTCAGGCAATGGGGAAGTGCCACCCCCGGACATCCCGAAAAAAACCAAAAAAGAGGAATTGAGAACACTTCAGGGCCTCTGGGACAAGGTCATACGATGGCTGTAGGCGCCGCTATTGCAGAACGTATTCTGGCTGCCCGCTTTGGTGGCTGGATGGAACATAAGATTTATACCTACATCTCTGACGGAGGTGTCCAGGAAGAGATATCCCAGGGAGCCGGCCGGCTGGCCGGACACCTGGGACTGGGCAACCTGATTATGTTTTATGATTCCAATGACATCCAACTCTCCTCCAAAACCAGCGATGTCACTTCGGAGAACACGGCCATGAAATACGAAGCCTGGGGCTGGCATGTTCAATCCATTGATGGCAGTGATCATGATGCCATCCGTCAGGCATTGCGTGAGGCACTGAAAGTTAATGACAGACCATCCCTGATCATCGGCAAGACCATCATGGGAAAAGGGGCCGTTGATGAAGAAAGAAATAGTTTTGAACGCCATTTATCTACCCATGGTATGCCCCTGAGTAAAGCCGGCGCTTCTTTCAAAAAGACTGTCGAGAACCTGGGGGGGGACCCTGAGGATCCTTTTATGATTTTCCCCGAAGTATCTGAATATTACAGCAAAATATTAAAAGAAAAAAGAAAATATGCCGAATGGAAAAAAGAAGAACAGACAAAATGGGAAAAAGAAAATCCTGTGCTGGCTGAAAAACTGGACGATTTCTTCTCCGGAACATTACCTAAACTCAACTTTGAGGAAATTAAACAAAAAGAGAATATAGCTACCCGTGCAGCATCCGGTACCGTTTTAGGATGGCTGGCCGACAAAGTAGAAAACATGATTGTCGCTTCTGCCGATCTGTCCAACAGTGACAAGACAGATGCTTTCCTGAAAAAAACAAAGATACTATCCAGGGATGATTTCTCCGGATCCTTCCTCCAGGCAGGTGTCTCCGAACTAACCATGGCAGCCGTAGCCAATGGCATGGCATTACATGGAGGGGTTATACCCGTATGCGCCACCTTCTTTGTTTTCTCCGATTATATGAAACCGGCCGTTCGTATGGCTGCCCTGATGGAATTGCCTGTCAAATATGTATGGACCCATGATGCTTTCCGTGTAGGGGAAGACGGACCTACACATCAGCCTGTGGAGCAGGAAGCACAGATCCGGTTACTGGAACAATTAAAAAACCATACGGGCCGTGATGCCATGCGGGTGCTAAGGCCCGCCGATGCCAATGAAACAACGGTAGCCTGGAAACTGGCACTGGAAAATGAATATACCCCGACGGCCCTTATCCTTTCACGACAGGGGATCAAAGACCTCCCTGCCACCACCTCAAGATACCACGAAGCCTTGCAAGCCTCTAAGGGAGCTTACATCGTTACCAAAGACTCCGATAAACCAGATGTGGTACTGGTAGCCAATGGATCTGAAGTGGCTACCCTGGTGGATAGCGCCAAAAAACTAAGAAAAGAAAAAAGACTGTCCATACAAATCGTCTCAGCTATCTCGGAAGGACTTTTCCAAAAGCAATCCTCAGCATATCAGAAAGAGGTATTGCCTGAAGACGTCCCGACTTTCGGATTAACAGCCGGATTGTCTGTCTCACTGCGGGGGCTGGTCGGAAGTAAAGGAATGATTTATGGAATGCGTTCATTCGGATATTCAGCTCCTTACAAAGTACTGGATGAAAAACTGGGTTTCACAGGAGATCATATCTTTGAAGAAGTGATCCGTTTTCTGGAAAAATAATAAGAGGTGCCCAAAAGATCAATATCAACTCAAAAAAAACCTGTTGAAAATTCAGCAGGTTTTTTTTATTCTCCATCATTCATTTCTGTCAGTCAAGCAATTCAGCCAGTTTTTTCTTTAAAGCATCTCCCCGGAGATTCTTTTTAATGATCTTTCCCTCCTTATCCAAAAGAAAATTGGAAGGGATGGAACGTACGCCGTATAATTTAGCTACATCATCCTGCCAGCCTTTCAGTCCGGACACCTCTGTCCAGATAAGCCCGTCTTTTTGTATGGCTTTTTCCCAGTCTCCCTTTTTATTATCGAGGGATACACCGAGTACATCAAAGCCTTTTTTATGATATTTTTTATAGGTCTTCAAAAGATTTGGGTTCTCGGCACGACAGGGACTACACCAGGCTGCCCAGAAGTCAACCAGCAGGTAATGCCCGTAAAAAGAAGAAAGTTTCACCGGGTTTCCTGTTGTGTCGGGAAGTGTAAAATCAGGAGCCTGTTGTCCGATAGCTACTTTTTTCTTTGCTTCGGCCCAGTCTTTCAGCGTTTTGACAAATTCAACCTGGTTGAAGGAAGTATCCATCTGTGCCAGGTATTTTTCTATTTCTTCCCCTTCCATGTTATATGCCAGGCTTCTTAACAGATAGGGAGAAACCAGGGACTTGGGATGATCTTCCATGAATTTTCGTTCCATTTTTTCCTGTTCTTTGTTAATAGAATCATAGGCTCCCTCGATTTTTTTCACAACCGCTTCATTCCCTGCCATTTTTGCCTGTTGCCATTGCCCATACAATGTTTTGTATTGATTTTCAAAAGGTTTTAACTGTTCCTGATAAGTATTGTACTCATTCTGATAAGGGGAGCCCGCAGCTTTGGCCAGCCAGAGGGAGTCCACATTTCCTGTTATATTTATTTTGTTGTTTTCCAGGAAGAGTAAAAGATATCCCCGTTTATTCTGCACCTGAAGATAATAAATATCGGGATGTTCCAGAGTTCCGCTCAAAGTAAAGTTTCCGTCTTTAATCTCAGCAGAGTCAATATGAACAATTTTCTGTCCTTCCTGTTTAGCCAGGTAAACTGTTCCGGAAACAGCCCCGTTCAGATGTCCGTTAATTGTATAGCGGGGTGTCGTATTGCATGCCCAGAAGGCAGCAACAATTGCTAAAATAAATATAATTTTTTTCATTCGTAATAAGGATTAGATAGTAAATAAATTTGTTTTAATTGATAATTATTTTTTAACCAGGGGCTAAAGATAAGGATAAACTATTGATTAAAAAATCGTTTTAATATTTTTCGTTTTTGTTTCATCTCTGTCAAACGTGAAAAATCTTTCAGCATTATAAGTTACGGTTTATCCACCTGCAAGCAAGGAAACAGAATTTTTAATGAATGAATCATTTACTCTTGATTAGCTGTCCCCGACTCATGAGAATAAGCAGACAGGATATCCCGGGCTGCTTTATAAGGATCTGCTTTTCTTTTTTCCACGACCTTCTCCATTTCATTAATTTTCCTACGTACTTCCTCATCCCCGTAAAACTGTTGCTTCAGTCCGTCATTGAGTGCTTCAAAAAACCAGTAACGAGCCTGTTGCTGTCGTTTTTTATCAAAAGTTCCATTCCGCCGGGTAAAGTCAACGTATTCATTGATGGTCTCCCAGGATTCCATAACTCCTTTATCCTCCACCACCGAACAGGTATTTACCCTGGGCAACCATCCGGAAGCAGGCACAGGAAATAAATGCAGTGCCGCTTCATATTCTTTTACAGCTTTTCCCGCAGCTTTTGTATTATCTCTGTCAGCTTTGGCGATCAGTATCATATCAGCCATTTCCATGATACCCCTTTTCATCCCCTGGATCTCATCACCGGCACCTGTCAACATCAGCAGCAGGAAAAAATCAACCATAGAATACACTGCTATTTCCGACTGTCCTACCCCTACTGTTTCCACAAAGACTACATCAAAACCGGCTGCTTCACAAAGCAGGATGGTTTCCCTTGTCTTTCCGGCTACCCCACCCAAAGAGCCCGCTGTCGGGGAAGGTCTGATAAAAGCCCGGGGACTGGCTGCCAATTGTTCCATCCTGGTTTTATCACCCAATATGCTCCCCCCGCTCTTCTGACTCGATGGGTCTATGGCCAGTACTGCCAGTTTCTTTCCTGCCTTTATCAATCGGGTACCCAGAGCCTCAATAAAGCTACTTTTGCCTGCACCGGGCACCCCTGTAATACCTACCCGGATAGAGTTTCCGGCATATGGCAGGCAACCTGCCAAAATTTTCCCGGCCACTTTCTGATGGGCGGGTAAAGCACTCTCAAGGATCGTGATAGCCTGACCGAGAATTGAGATATCCCCCTTTAGAATTCCCTGAATATACTCTTCCGGGGATCGTATCTTCTTTTTTTTCTGTTTAAACTTGTTTACAGCCGCAGGACTAACTCCCCTGGAAAAAGGTTTTTCCACCCTATGTTTTTTTTTCTTCTGCACCTTACTAAAAACAATCTGGTTTTGCGAAGATAAATATTTCTTTCCGGCATAGAAAAACGGGCGGTTTGTACCGCCCGTTTTTCTATAGGGGACTTCTAATAATTACTTCTTCGCTTCAGGAGGGTTAACAATACCGGTAATCCTTAACATAGTTGTCGGAGAATCCGGATCGTTGGTAATCACAGTAATGGATTTGTTCTGTCTGCCTTTGTAAGCCCCCGTATGAAAAATAGTCTTTATCATGCTGGACTGCCCCGGTTTGATCACTTTTTCCTTCGGACTGACAACCGTACATCCACAACTGGAACGAACTTTATGTATTGCCAAATCACTTTTACCGGTATTGGTAAACACAAAATCATGCTCCACGGTCTGTCGCTGGGGTGCTTTACCAAAATCGAATACTTTTTCTTTAAATGTTATATGGGGAGCTTTCGCCCGTTGTGCTGGTGTCAGTTTAGTAAAATCTTCTACAATAGAAGCAGAAACTACCAGCCGTGCATTGGTTTCTTCTTTCCCGTTAATTTTCAGCCAAACCCTGTCAATAACAAATCCCCAATCGTTTCTCTTACTGGCATCATAGGTAGCCTCTATCACTCCCTTTTCCCTTGGTTTCAGCACTGCGGGGATGGCCTTAAAAGACAGATGGGCCGGAACCCTCGTAAACTCGATGGTCATGTCATGGTCCGTTGGATTGATCACCTCATCACGCTGGGTTTTTTTCTGATCCTTATACATTCTTGTAAAAGCAATGTGATTGGTTCTCAGCCTCAGTCCATCAATCACATATGGATAAATATCTTCCATCGTTTTTGGTTTTGGAATCACAAAACCCGTGATATGCAGAACATCAGGTACTTGCCTGGCGTTCGAATAAACAGAAATGGATTTACTGAACCTATTGGGCCGGTTTCTAGGGTTGTAAACCACACGTACAAAACCATCTCCTCCCGGAGGAACAGGTTTTTTCGACCAGGTAGGGGTGGTGCAACCACAGGAAGCCACCACCCGCCGGATCACCAGCGGTTCATTGCCCGTATTATTAAACTTAAAATCAAACGTAACCTTTCCTGCCTGTTCTTTGATCTTCCCAAAATCATGTGACCTCGTCTGAAAAGCAATGGTCGCCCCTTTCTGTTGGGAAAACCCAACAAAAGAAGCCAATCCCAGAAACAGGGAAATAACCGTTAATCTGTAATAGTTTTTCATCTTTCTACCTTTTTTTGGTTTGAAATTATTTTTAAACACCGCTTTGTTGTTTTTCTTCTCTTTCTTTTTGATAGGTATTTTTAAAAATATAATCTTATACGTAACAAAATAAAAGAAGTTCAATTTTATAAAATATAACCCATATATTAATTGATTTTAACTATTTTTAACGTTTTTGATAAAAAGTTTTTTTAACTGAGCTTATGAACCGGACACAAAAACGGGAAAGATATGTAATTGGGGGTGTATTATTTCTCCTGGTTTTTTTTATGGCTACTCCTTCGTCTGATGCCCAGTTTTATAATGGACATCAGATGACATTTGGAAAAAACAGGGTTCAGTATAATACTTTTTTCTGGTCTTTTTACCGGTTTGGACAATTTGATGTTTACTTCAATGAGTATGGACGTTCCCTGGCTGAATATACAGCCGAAGTGGCACAAAAAAAACTCTATGATATAGAAGATTACTTTGATTACACCCTCAACAAAAGATTGATTTTTCTTATTTATAACAAATTGTCAGATTTCCGTCAGAGCAATATCGGACTGATGGAAGGAGACGAAGAAACCAACGTGGGAGGAATTAAATACGTTCTTGATAATAAGGTCTTTCTTTACTTTCCCGGAGATCATATCCAATATGATAAAGAAATCGCTTCGGCTATTGCACAGGTACTCATCAATGAGATGGTCAATGGTGGAGACACCCATGATAAAGTTTCATCCTCTGCCAATCTTGATCTGCCCGACTGGTTTACCAAAGGGCTTATCTCTTATGTTTCGGAAGGCTGGAATCTGGATTTGGAAAATAAAGTAAAAGACGGCATTTTGAATAAACGGTATAAAAAATTAAACCATCTGGAACAGCAAGATGCCATTTGGGCAGGACATTCTTTCTGGAGGTATATTGCCAAAGAATACGGAGATGCTGTGATTCCAAATATTCTTTACCTTACCCGCATGAATAAAAATCTGGAAAAAGGATTTTACTATGTTCTTGGGAAAAAGATCAAAGAGTTATCGAAGGACTGGTTTGCTTACTACCGGGATCAATATGCGCCGGAGGACAAAAACAGGGACAATATTTCAGGCACACCTTTACTGAAGAAGTCCAAACCAAAACGTGTGTATCAGCAAATAAAAGTCAGTCCGGATGGCAATAATATTGCCTATGTCACCAATGAACTGGGGCGCTACAAAATCTGGATATATAACCTGCAAACCCGCAAAAAGAAGAAGATATATGCCCACGAACCACGTGTAGAACAGATCATTGATTACTCCTATCCTGTTATCGGCTGGTATCCCAATGGCAGGATGCTCACTTTTTTTGCAGAACAAAAGGGGGGGCTGGCGATGTATTTCTACAGGCTGCCATCCGGTAAAAAAGAAAAAATCAATATGCTTTACTTTGAGAAAATACTGGACTTTGACTTTTCTGACGACGGAGCACAAATTGTTTTCTCGGCTGTGAAATCAGGACAAACAGACCTATATGTCTATGACGTGGCTTCCGGCACAAATGTTCAGCTCACCAACGACATGGAAGATGATCTGCATCCACGATTCATCAATAACTCAGAACAAATTCTCTTCAGTTCGAACCGCAGTTCAGATACGTTGACGAACGAAAAAGAATTGAAACACAAAACGCTTCTCTACCATGATCTGTTCATTTATGATTATAAATCAAGATCCAAAGTTTTAAAACGGCTCTCTGAAGGAAATTACTGGGATAAGAATGAGCCTTATCAGGCAGCCAGGCAACAATTTCTCTATCTGGGTAACCAGAATGGAATTATCAACCGCTATTTTGCCCGTTTTGACAGTGGCATAGCTTATGTAGATACAGCTGTGCATTATCGTTATTACACTGTCTCCACTCCCCTGACCAACTACAAACGTAATATCCTGGAACAAGATTATGATCCCGGATCCGGAATCGCAGGAGACATCATTTATTCAAATGGGAAATACACACCTGAATATGAAACTCCTGATCTGAAGGAAAAACCTTTCGGGGACACCCTGGAATCTACGGCATACCGCAGGGTCATAAACCGACATTTTCATGTCCTGGACAGCCTCGGACAACTCAGACAACGACTCATAGAGGAAGACCGAAAAAGACGCGATACCCTGACCCGTCCCCTATACAGTTACTTTAAAGATAAGAATCCGATTGATGTCAATCATTACATATTTGAACAGGAAAAACAGAATTATTATAATCATCTTATCCTCGGCAAATATGCAGATGTGGACCTGGATACGGCCAAAATGAAATTCCCGGCTATCCGCATCTATGAAACATCTTTTTATCAGGATTATACAGCCAGCCAACTGGATTTTAGCTCTTTGAACCAGTCTTATCAATATTTTAACGGGAGTGGAGTCTATTACAATCCCGGATTAAATGGTTTGTTTAAGATCGGTGCCAAGGATTTGTTTGAAGACTATAAAATCACAGCCGGCTTCCGGTTCTCCGGAGATTTCACCAGCAATGAATATCTTGTCAGTTTTGAGAACCTGAAAAAGAGAATAGACAAACAAATTGTATTTCACAGGCAGGTATATAAAGCCAGTAACGATCAAACACAATCATACGAGAAAATTACTTCTCAGCAATTTTTTTATATATTAAAGTATCCATTTTCACAGGTCATGGCTCTGAAAGGAACTGCCAGTCTGCGAACAGACCGTATGGTCCCTCTGGCAACAGACAATGCCAATCTGCAAAAGAAAAATACGTTCCTTACATGGGCTAATCTAAAACTGGAGTATATTTTCGATAATACCCGCTACCGGGGCATTAACATCTATTTCGGCACCCGTTTTAAAATCTTCGGTGAATCATACTACCAACTGGAAAAGAAAAAATCAGATATTTTCATTTTAGGCGCAGATATCCGGCATTATCAAAGAATTCACAGAGATCTGATATGGGCCACCCGGCTGGCAGGGAGTACTTCCATGGGACATTACAAACTACTGTATTATCTGGGAGGAGTAGATAACTCCCTCTTCAATATGTTCAATCCTGACAAATCCTTTAACAAGACCATTCCGGTAGATTATTCCAGGAATTATATTTTTCAGACCCTGGCCACTGATATGCGGGGATTTAAGCAAAACATACGCAATGGCAGTAATTTTATTCTCCTGAACACAGATATCAGATGGCCTGTATTCAGGTATCTGGCTAATCATCCGCTGGGCTCCAGGTTTCTGAACAGTTTTCAGCTCGTTGGTTTCTGTGATGTGGGTACGGCATGGTCAGGAATAAACCCATATGCCGGACAGAATGCTTACGATAAAAGGGTCATCCGTAACGGGCCACTGACGGTTACACTGGAAACCAACCGGGAACCTTTCGTCGCAGGAATTGGTTTCGGCGCAAGGGCCCTCATCTTCGGTTACTTCCTGCGAGCAGATATGGCCTGGGGCATTGAAAACTTCAAAATCCTACCCCATGTATTTCACCTTTCTTTCAGCACAGATTTTTAAAAAATGTCAGTAACACAAATATTTATTTTACTTCTCACCGGCATACTCGCCGGATTTGTAAGTGGCGCCATGGGCGTTGGCGGAGGAATCATCATTGTCCCTTCCCTGGTATTTTTACTGGGGATGTCACAGCATGAAGCCCAGGGAACCAGTCTCGGCGTACTGGTATTGCCGGTAGTCATCCTGGGTGCTTATAACTACTATCGCAACGGATACCTGAATGTGAAATTTGCTGTGGTACTCATCCTGGCTTTTATTATCGGGAGTTATTTAGGATCTGCCGTGGCTATAAGTCTTTCCGACCGTTTGTTAAGGCGGCTGTTTGGCGGAGTGGTTTTTCTTCTTTCTTTAAAAATGATGTTTGGTAAATAAAATGGGACATTTTATTGTTAACGATATAAAGAAACTGGCTGAACAATATCGTTCCGAGTGGATCAATATCCGGCATAGGTTGCACCAGCATCCTGAACTTTCTTTTGAGGAGTACAGAACACAACAATTCATCAGAGAGCAACTTAACAAATATGGCATCACAAACCAACAAATCGTTGCAAACACGGGCGTTCTGGCCCTCATTGAAGGAAAATCTCCCGGAAGGAAAACCATTGTCATCCGGGCAGACATGGATGCCTTACCCATAGAAGAAAAAAATGAGGTTTCCTACCGATCGATAAACAAGGGAGTTATGCATGCCTGCGGGCATGATGTGCACATGACTTGTCTGCTGGGTGCAGCAAAGATACTTAAACAACTGAGCAGACAATGGGACGGAACAGTCGTTTTACTCTTCCAGCCGGCAGAAGAAAAATTACCCGGTGGCGCCAAACAGATAGTGGAAAGCGGCGTTCTCTCCTCTCTTCATCCCGATCTGATCCTGGGACAACATGTAGATCCTGTCCTGCCGTCAGGAACTATAGGATACCGTACCGGGAAATACATGGCATCCAGTGACGAGATCTATCTGAGTATCATGGGCAAGGGAGGCCATGCTGCCTTACCGGACAAAGTAACCAATACTCCTTACATTGCGGCAAAAATGCTGACCGGACTGGAAGATTTTATAGCAACAGAATCTCCGGAAGAATTCCCTTCTGTACTTCGTTTTGGGAAAGTAACAGCACCGGGGGCAACCAACGTGATTCCCGACAGAGTGGACATGGAAGGCACATTCCGGACTTTTGACGAAGAATGGCGCAAAAAGGCCCATCATAAACTGAAAGAGCTGTCTCAACAGATAAGTGTCTCCCTTGGGGCTCAAACTGCCCTCATCATAAAAAAAGGTTATCCTGTCCTCGAAAACGATCAGGACGCCACGCGTCAGGCCATGACTTTTTCCTCTGTCTTTCCGGGAAGAAAAAATATCAGACACCTCGATCTGCGGATGACCTCCGAAGATTTCGCCTATTATTCCAGAGTGGCTCCTGCTGTATTTTTCCGCCTGGGGGTTTCAGACACAACAACAAAAACTATGTATCCATTGCACTCTGCCCGGTTTAATATCTATGAACCGGTATTAACAACAGGGACAGCACATCTGGCATGGTTAGCTCTTTCTTTTTTACAAGAAGATTCTCTTAAAAAAGATAATTTTTAAGAAATCCCGGGATACTAATTTGTTTTTTATTTTTCTTTTTATTTTTGCCGGATAAAATTTCTAACCAAAAATAATAAGTCATGGCATACGTAATTAGTGAAGATTGTACAGCTTGCGGAACCTGTATTGATGAATGTCCGGTGGAAGCAATTTCCGAAGGCGATATCTATAAAATCGACCCGGAATTATGCACCGATTGTGGTGCCTGTGCTGCCGTTTGTCCCGTAGAAGCCATTCATCCGGAGTAACCCGGACTCTACAGGAAACCTGATTCATCCCGGCCTGAAATACTCAGATCGGGATTTTTTTATTTTTCCTTAATCCCGGATTTTATCCGGGGTCATACTGCGACTGATCCAGTATCTCCTGATAGCGGAAAGAAGTCATCAATTGTTTCAGGGACACCTCTTTGTGCCGGGACATATAATTTTTTACGATCTGCCAGCCAATCCAGTTAGCAGCTCTGCCGGGAGATTCCCGGGGGAAAAAACTGGTAAAAGGAGCATCCCTGGTTAATTTATTGATGGTCAGGTAATCTGTCTTAAACAACAATTTATGTTCCACAAGGTAAGCCCACATCTGTCCTTCATTCATCCTGCACCATTTTAATTGTTTCTGAGTATATCCCATGATGACATCCTCGTTTTCTTTGGGCATCATCGCCTTTACAAAATATAACAATTTCCCCTTATAGATCATCCTGTTGATCACATTATCTGTAACGGTTGTATCTCCGTGTTGAGGCTGAAAGGAAAACTCGGTGGCAGCCCAGGCAGCCATGCCATCCGAAGGAATCTTCTCCTTTGTCATCTTTTGTTGTATATATTTCGGAATATTCAACTGATCATAATAAATAACATCTTTCCCCAGATACCGGTCCAATCCAAATCCCAGAATCCCATTGTCTATAATCAGGGAGGCATTAAACCCCGAAGTAAAACTGTATATCTCCGGGACAGGCTTGTCAGGGAAATAGTACTTGTAATGTTTGAATGCTCCGGTCATTTTCTCCTCCAGATCATGAAGATCCGGGTACACTGCCATCACTTTTCGGTACACTTCTTTATTCAGATCATCCTTCAAAAATATTTTTAAGTATTCATTAAAAACAGGTGTTCCCGGAGTTCCTATATTGATAACCTGTGTAAACCGCTTAAAAAACAAACCGTATTTTTCCTGCAGTCCCGGAATATTTCCGATGACACTATCCGCCGGGGAAGAAAACAAATCTTTCTCCAGTCGCTTGATATGTACTTCCACATTAATACCCGAGACATTCACATACAAGGGATTTCTTTTACAACCTGTAAATATCCCCAGGATTATAAGGAACAACAATCCAACATTTTTCCTTTTCATCTTTGAATATTTTGGTCAAAAAAATACGAAAATATTTTTATA